>DASTFG010000539.1:0-8079 GCA_035708785.1 Anaerolineales bacterium | reverse complement strand
CCGCAGAACGGCGGAACAGTGACCGGGGGTATGGCTCATGTGGAGGGCTTTGCACTGGCAAGCTTCGAGCAAACTCTGCTTGCTGAAATTCTGGATGCGGATGGGAATGTGATAGGTTCGGAGGCGGTGATCGTCCAGGCGCCTGACCTGGGCCAGCCGGGGCCGTTCCGCGTCGATATTGCCTATACGGCGACCGGGTCCGGGCCGGGCCGCGTCGTTGTCCGCGATCCCAGCCCGGCCTTCGGCGGCGATACGCATCTGAGCAGCGTGGAGATCACTCTGGAGCCGTGATATCTGTCCCAATATACTATCCTTACGATGATCCCCCATTGTGCAAATTCGGTTCTTCATCAACATTGCAAGTGCAAAGATTGGAGACGATAATGAAAACTCCAGGTAAGAGTCTGGATTACTTACTCCTGGGCGCACTGTTGTTCATGATGGCATCTTGTGCTCCTCTACCAGTTGAAATACCCGGTCTGCCGGCTGAGCCAACAGCCACACCCACGACCGATGGCAACATTCTGGCGAATACACGATGGCTACTGGTTTCCTACGGCCCGTCTGAAGCGCAGATACCGGTGATCGAAGGGACAGAAGTCACCCTGGAATTCCAGGATCAGGCCCGCCTGGCGGGCTCGGCGGGGTGCAATACCTTCGGAGCCGATTACAGTCTTACAGAGGAATTTGGTATATCGATCACGAACATGGTCCAGACAGAGATAGCCTGCACCGAAGAAAGTGTGATGGAACAGGAAGGCCAGTACCTGAGCGCCCTGCAGACTGCCAATCTCTTCGAACATACCGGTGACACCCTAAAGATCTGGTATGACGACAGTCAAAGCACTCTCACTTTTTCGCGACAGTAATCATTGGGCAGGCTAGCGCTTCCCCGATGATATAATCCTGCGCGTGCAGAAACGAATTGTTGTCATCCTGATTACAGGACTACTTGGACTGTGCCTGTGCGCCGGCTTCGTGTACAACCTGCCGCCGGTCCATGACCGGCTGGCCTGGCGGGTGGATAATCTGCGTGTTGCGGTCCGGCGCTACTTCAACCCGCCCGAGCAGGTTGTTTTTGTGCCCCAGGACCAGGTCGATGCCATTGTGCAGGCGACCATGACCGGGCTGGCTCCTACGCTCACCTCCACGCCGCTCCCGGAATCAACAGCCACATCGCCTCCACCAAGCCTGACGCCGACAGCCATCCCTGGCCAGGCTGCACTGAGCGGAATCCGCCACGAGTACCAGCAGTTCAACAACTGCGCACCGGCGAGTCTTTCGATGGTATTGTCTTACTGGGGCTGGCCGGGTGACCAGTTCGAGACGCGCGCCTATCTCAGGCCAAGTTACGAGATCGATGATAAGAATGTCAATCCATTCGAGATTGTTGATTATGTTCAAGGGTACACTGGCTTCGATGCCCTGTGGCGGACGGGCGGCGACCTGGGAGTGCTCAAGCGTCTACTTGCGGCCGGCTTCCCCGTGCTGATCGAGAAGGGACTTGACCCATCCGATGATGCCTGGCTCGGCCATTACCAGATCCTCAGCGGTTACAACGATGCCAGCGGCCAGTTCCTGGTCTACGACTCCTACGAAGGCCCACCCGAAGCGTACGGCGTTCCCTACGAATTCATCGGGCAGTTCTGGCGGCATTTTAATTTTTCCTATGTGGTCGTCTTCCCCGCCGAACGCGGCGCAGAGATCCATTCGATCCTGGGGGAACACAGCGATCCTCGGCTGAATTTTCAGCTGGCCGCCGAGCTCGCTGCTTCGGAAGCGGGCAGCCTGACCGGCCGCGAGCAGTTCTTTGCCTGGTTCAATCGTGGCACGAGCCTGGTCTATCTCCAGGATTACCCGGCGGCTGCTCAGGCCTATGATACGGCTTTCAGCCTGTATGCAGCGCTGCCCCAGGAAGAACGTCCGTGGCGCCTCTTGTGGTACCAGGATGGACCGTATGCGGCTTATTACCACACAGGCCGCTACCAGGATGTGATCAACCTGGCGCATGCCACCCTCGTCAACGTGGATAAACCTGTGCTCGAAGAGACCTACTACTGGCGTGGCATGGCGAAGGCGGCCTTGGGCGACAGGCCGGGGGCACTCGAAGATTTGAACCGGGCGTATACGCTCAGTCCCCATTCCACGCCTGCCGGTGAGGAACTCCAGCGCCTCAATTCACTCGGTAGTACGCAGCCGTAAGTACTCGTCCCCAGTTCATTATTCATTCTTAGAAAGCCGCACCTCACACCCTGTTTGGGCTGAGCGCGTCGCAGCCAGCGCCATGTCTAATGATTTTGCGCCCTCGCGCAGGGGTATACGCGCCCTTCGGCCTGTACGAATGGCGGATAGAAAGTCCTGAATCTCTGCGAGATAAACGTCCCGGTCGGAGGCGATCACTTGAGGCGCGCGGTCCGGATGGGCCGTATCATAAAACATGGCGTGGTTGGAGTCCGTGAATTCGGCGGTGAGATTCCTGGCGACGATGCGGTAGTCGTT
Source organism: Anaerolineales bacterium (assembly GCA_035708785.1). Taxonomy (GTDB): domain Bacteria; phylum Chloroflexota; class Anaerolineae; order Anaerolineales; family Villigracilaceae; genus Defluviilinea. The sequence continues at coordinate 5,580 of DASTFG010000539.1, read as the reverse complement.
GATCCAGCGGCCCGGGATCGCGCCGTTCGTGGCGTAGATCACACCCACGCCCCCGCCCGGGAAACCGAACACCGTGGCGCTGACGTCCTCAACGGTATAATCCTCCACCTCCCGGTGAAAGACATTTTCCTGTCGCGAATAGGCTGTGGTCGCATCGCCCATCAGGAAGCGCATCAGATCCACCATGTGAATGACCTGTTCTACCAACTGCCCGCCGGAGAGCTCGCGTTTTCGCCACCATGAGGAGTGCAATGAATTACAGAAGTAACGTGCCGACATGAGTCCGACCAGCCCGGCCTCGCCCGAATCGATCCTACCCTTCAGATCTTCGATAGCTTCGCCAAACCGGAACATGAATCCAACTTGGGTAACAATCCCTGCTTTTTCCGCGGCGTTCACCATGCGCCAGGCCTGCTCTGAGGTCAGGGCGATCGGTTTCTCGATGAAGACATGCACCCCAAGGCCGGCCGCAATCTGCACTTGATCTGACTGCGCGTACGGGGGCAGGCTGATGATTACCAGGTCCAATGGAATCTGATCGAACATCTGGTGGTGATCCGAGAAGACTGGCGCCCGCCCATCTGTATATCTCTGCGAGAACGCCTGTGCTTTTTCGACGGTGCGGTTGCAGAAGGCGACTACCTCGAAATCATCCTTCAACAGTCCAATTGTTTTCATATGGCGATGGGCAAAGCTTCCTGTGCCCAAAATTGCTGTCCGTAATCGTTGGCTCATTCTGATTGCGCCCTTCACATCCTTGTGCAGTCCAGCACGATCTGCAGAGCGTTTTCCGGCTCCTGATCGAGAATCCGGAAGGCCTCTCCGGCGTCTTCGAAGGGAATTACGTGGGAGATCACCGGCTTGAGGTCGATGACCCCATCTGCCTGGAGGCGCATGAACGTCTGGACCAATCGCAGCCGGTTCCAGCGGTAGGTCAGTTCGGGATCGGTGCCGAAGATCTGTGAACCGACGATGTTGACCCGGTTATGGTGGAATTCCTCGCCGAGGAACAGCCCCGACGATTCTCCCTGGAAGAAGCCCAGCGCCACAACCCGGGCAGAATATGCCACAGAACGGACCGCCTCATTGAGGGCAATCGTGGAGCCGGTCACTTCGATGGCAAGATCCGCGCCGCGCCGGTCCGTGACCGATCGAATTCGTTCTGCGACCTCTCCCTCTCCCGCGTTAAGAGCCAGATCGGCGGCCCCGCTTTGCCGGGCAACTTCCAGCCGCTTTTCGAAGCGGTCGATGCCGATCACATACGCGCCCGACATCCTTGCAAGCTGCCCCGCAATCTGTCCGAGTGTCCCCATCCCGAACACGGCCACGGTCTCGCCGATCCGGATGCGGGCGTCGTGTATGCCGTTGAGGGCAATCGACCCGATCTGCGAGAAGATGCCAAAGATGGGATCCAGCCCATCTGGCTGCACGCGGTCCCGGGCGTACTCTTCTTGGATAATATGGTGCGTGCGATGCCCCCACGTCCCGTAAATGACATTTCCAACCGATACATCCTGGACCTCGCTTCCCAGCTCGATCACTTCGCCGACTTCCTCATAACCCCATCCGCTGACCGGATATGTGAGGGTCGGCTGTTCGGCCGGAATGAAAAGCTTGCGGGCAGAATCCCATTGCTTGTGCAGATACGGATTGCTTCCCCGATAGGCGGTCAGTTCGGTCCCGGCGCTGATGCCGGAATATAAGGTCCGCAAGCGTACTTCGTGCGATTCGAGCGGCCGATCCTCGTAGGATTCGAATCCGACGGTCCTTGGTTGGCTGAAAACAACGACTCTTCCCATGCTGAGAATGGAATTATACCCTTGGGTAAGGGAGACCAGATTTTGTGTCGTTTTCCGAGACGATCCTGCATATCGAACAAGGCCTGGCGGGGTTATATTGCCTGACGCGGATGAAGTGCATCTCCAGGCGGGAAATTTGTTTTACTCGCAGTTCGTCTACAAGTATCTGGACACGCGATAGGGGAAAGCTCCCGCCTGAAAATTGACTTAGAATTCATTTCTCGCTATAATGAACCCGCGTACGCAGTGGGGAATCAGGCGGGCTCCATAAAGGCATGGCGATGATGCATCGGTAACGACGAATCTCCCAATACACGGATGCAAATCTTTTGTCACATAACGGTTATCCCAGGAATGCTTTACGAAGCAGGAGGAGGTGCACCTACAAAAATAGTTTTGACCCGGCTCTGAGATGAACGCGTGAACAAACTACAGCAAGAAGGAGAAGAATAAGATGAAGAGACCCCGTATCTTTTTTACAGTTCTCGTCATTGCCGCCTTTGTACTTGCAGCATGCGGGCCTCAAGAAACGCAGGCACCTGCGACGGAGGCACCCACTGAAGTGATGACCGAGGCGCCAACGGAAGTACCCACTGAAGCGCCGACCGAAGCGCCAACGGAAGCACCCACCGAAGGTCCGGTGGAGACGGGTGAGGTGAACTTTTTCTCGACCCAATTCAACATCGTGGAAGAATCCGAGAAATTCCGCACGATCCTCGCGGACGGCGGCTTTGACTTCACCGGCATCGAGGGAGGTCCACTGGTCGATATGCTCCAGGCTCAGGCACAGGCCGGAGAGGGTCAGGTCGATGTCGTCGGTGAACAGCACGGCGGATTCCCCGCGGTCGCGGACTTGATGATGAATATGATCGATGTCGCCGACGATCTTTCTGCCGACCGGGAGTTCGCGCAGGCCTTCCTGGACACCGGGCTGCTGGGCACCGACGATTACCTGTATTACATCCCCTGGATGCAGGCCACATATATCATGGCAGCCCATAATGATGCTCTCCAATACCTGCCGGAAGGGGCAGACATCAACGCCCTGACATGGGAGCAGTTTGCCGAGTGGTGCCAGACACTGCTCGATGAGACCGGCGGTCCAAAATGCGGTGTCCCGCACGCCGGCCTCTTCCACCGCTTCCTGCAAGGCTACCTGTGGCCCTCGTTTACTGGCGGTATGGTGACCACATTCAAAAGCCAGGAAGCCGCCGACATGCTGACATGGGCCCGCGACAGCCTGTGGCCTACGTTCCATGAACAATCCATCAGCTATGAATTCATGCAGGAGCCGCTGCTTGCCGGGGAAGTCTGGGTGGCTTTTGACCATGTTGCCCGGTTGATCGAAGCCTTCAATACCGAGCCGGAAAACTTCGTCGCCTTCCCCGCGCCTTCCGGGCCGGCAGGACTGGGCTTCATGCCTGTGGTTGTAGGTCTGGGGATTCCGCAAAACGCGCCGAACCCGGAAGGGGCAGTAGCGCTGATCGATTATCTGACCCAGCCCGAGACCCAGGGACGCATACTGCAGGAGCTGGCCTTCTTCCCTGTCGTCAGCGGTGTGGACACTTCTGATCTGCCGGAGGGAGTTGCCCTGGAAGCCGCGGCCGTCGAGGCGCAGGCCAATGCCCCCAATGCCCTGCCTGCCCTGATCCCGGTCGGTGTGGGGGATCGCGGGAACGATATCAACCAGATCTACCGCAATGCCTTTGACCGCGTCGTAATCAACGGCGAAGATGTCAATACTGTGCTGGAGGAAGAAGCGGCAAATCTGCAAGCCCTTTTGGACGATACCGGGGCAGCCTGCTGGGCTCCGGATCCGCCGAGTGACGGTCCATGCCAGGTTGAGAAAGCAAACTGATCAGAGTCGTTAAAGTTTCATGGCTCGTGCCGCCGGCGCGAGCCCTGCGCAAATCGCTCGAAACAGGCAAACCATATGAAAGCCACATCCCGTACCCAACGGCGAAAAAGGATGAACTGGGCACCCTACCTGTTGATCCTCCCTTCCCTTGTATATCTGGCCATGTTCTTTGCCTGGCCGATGGTCCAGGGTTTGATCCTGGCGGTTCGAGAACAGGGGGCCCTGCTGACGGTGCGTGAGGAGGCCCAACGGGGTAGCCCGGCAGCCGGTCAGTTGGCACGGGGGACCCAGGTGAACATCCTCGATCAACAGGGCAATACCATCCCGCCCGAAGAGCTTGAGCAGAGTAACCTGATCACCGAGGTCTGGTTCCAGATCCGCAGCCAGGATGCCGGCGGCGAAACGGTTGAAGGTTGGGCACCAGGGGCCCGCATCCGGGTTCTCGAAGAAAATGAAGACGGTGTACCGATCGCAGGTTCTGTCCGGCCCAGGCTGGGCAGCGGTGCGGATCCGCTGACGCAAGTTTACGCGGAGCCCAACGAAAGCAGCGAAGTCGTCGGTCAGCTGGAGGCCCGGGCCCCGGTCGAAATACTTGACCAAACCGTATTAGAGGTCTGGTTTCTCCTCCGGGGAGAGTTTGACAACCAGCCCGTCGAAGGCTGGGCCCAGTCTCGGTTCATCCGGGTATTGAGCGATCCCACACAGGGACGGATCGATCAAGGAAACACGAGCCAGTTTACGACCCGGTACTTCGAGCAGATGGTCAATAACCGTTTCTTCATACCCGCTCTCAGGACGACCCTGCTCATCATGGTCATCATCATTCCTCTGCAGTTCATACTGGCGATTATTATGGCTCTTGTGATCCAGGCTGACACAAAGGCCAGCGGCCTATTCCTGTACATCTTCAGTATCGCACTGGGAGTCTCCGATCTCGCAGTGGGGATCGTCTGGTATTCGATATTCACGCAGCTTGGTTTTCTGAACTCTATCCTGCAGGGATTGGGGCTGATCGATTCTCCGATCACCTACCTTTCTGCCGCCCGGCAGTATTGGATCATTATCGCTGTGATTCTGGCTGAGGTCTGGAGGGCCACTGCAATCGTGATGGTGATTGTCGTAGCCGGGATGCAGGCGATCTCGCGGGAAGTCCTGGAAGCGGCGGAGGTGTTTGGCGCCACTCTCTGGCAGCGAATCCGCTATATTATCCTGCCTTTGCTCCGCCCGAGCCTGCAGGTGGCACTCATCCTGCGCACGATCCTGGCGTTCCAGGTTTTCGCTGTGGTTGTGGTCCTGGGCGGGGGGGATGTCGTGACCGTTCTGGCGAACGAGACATACCGCCAATATTATGATCTGCGGAATGTCAACGTCGCTGCAGCGTATGCGAGCTTTATCCTATTGTTGTCGATGATTACGGCGGTTTTCTATCTGCGCGCCGTGCGTACCCAGGAGGAGGTGGCCGGATGACGACCACTGCTGAAGCCCAAACCCGTGTTGCTCAAGCCTCACCGGAAGTCAGAGCCATCCGCCGGCGCGCGCTGCGGAGACAGCGCCTGGCCAAGGCAATGACCTATCTGCTGGGCATCCTTCTTTCACTCTGGGTGCTTGTCCCGATCTTATTCATCGCCTCGATGGCCTTGACCACGCCGGCCATGGTGCGCTCCTATCCGAAGAGCATTCTGCCCTTTGTCCCGTTCTCTACGGACACGATGGAATTTTTCCTCAATTCCAGAGGTATCCTTCCGGGCATCACCAATAGCGTCATCGTCGCGGTCATCACACTGGTGCTCTCGACACTGATCGCCGCGCCCGCCGGATATGCTATTTCGCGCTTCATTTTCCGCGGCCGGGATATCTTCCGGTTGTCCATCCTGGCGGTGCGGGCCTTTCCGATCGTGATCCTGTCCATCCCCCTGGCAGTGG
>DASTFG010000538.1:0-9246 GCA_035708785.1 Anaerolineales bacterium | reverse complement strand
TCATCACTTGAACTTCCCCCATAATCCGTAGCCCTCATTCCTCCGCTGCTCACGCCGTTCGTGCTGCTCGTGGATCTGCTCCACATGATCAGCTTTTTCCTCGATGGCGGCTTCGAGCCACAAGCGGCCTTTCTCTGCCGTGCCGTGGCTGCCTGCGCCGTACGCCCCTGTCCTGGTATCGTCGTCCCAGGGCGGGTTGGCAACGAGTGAGCCGCCCTCGATCCAGTCCATGTAGTAATCGGGCGTGGACACAAAATCGGTCTCGTCCACGACGCGCTCCATGTGACAGAGGTCGGGACCGAGGTGCAGGAGATAGGAGGTCTCCAATTCTCCCGCGTGTCCCATCCCGCCGATCTTGGATGTGCGATATTTCTTCAATGCCTCGGCGCCGATTCGGCCTGAGGTATGGAGCCAGCTCGTGGCGCAGAAGATCCGGCGATGGCGTTCTCCGGCGTACTTGACGATATTGACCAGGAACGAGACGTTGCCGCCGTGCCCGCTCATGAAGTAAAAGCGGTCGAACCCCCGCTGGACGAGGGCATCGATCACTGCAAGCCCGAAATCTTCGAAGGCGCGCCCGCCGGCGTTCAGCGTCGCGGCAAAGGAGGACCGGTGTGTGCTCACACCGTAAGGCATGACGGGTAAAGCGTAACTGCGTGTAGGCACCATGTCTACTGTGCCCTGTGCAATTGCATCGATGATGATCGTGTCGGTGGAGAGAGGCAGGTGAAACCCGTGCTGTTCCGTGTGACCGATCGGGATCAGGATCACTTTTCCGCGCGCGGAATCGGGAGGCAATGAGGTCATGGAGGAATTGTGTGTTGCGTGGGGGAGACGTAGACACGATGCTGAGAGGTGCCGGAGAAAAAACGATTGTGGATCCATACCGGTGGGAGCTAAACAGTATACACTTGAAAACCCATCGTCACGCAAACTATCTAACAGATTGCCAATATATTGAACTAGGAGCGGCTCCGGGACCTCGAGTCCACTGCCGCGCCAGCCAAAAGGAAAAGGCGGCAGGAGGCCGATGCGGGGTGGCTGACTTAATTGTCCGGCGAGTAAACTCATGTCGTAGCCCGTGCCGAGAGGCAGAACCATAGGTGTGTCCCGCGGAAGTCCGGCAACCGCGTCCCAGGTCATTTCCTCGTAAGCGAAGAACGTCGTCATGGAAGCCTCCGAATGTTTCATGATTTGCGCGTAGCCACGTAACTACGTTTGTATGATTCAAAATCGCTGTCTCACCGCACGAACACGGTTTAGTAACACGTGTTACTCTCATAGGATTGGCAGGGATTTTTCAATCCCCTGGAGCAAGGTTACCTGGTGGGATTCTGCAATCCCGCGAGGTAGTGTCAACGCGGCAGCAAATACCAGTCCAGGAAGCGCTCCATGCGCTCGTAGGCATCCTGAAGGTTATCACGGTGCAGGAAGCCATGCGGCTCGTTGCCGTAGGTCTTATATTCGAAGACCTTGTCGTACCGCTTCAGGGCCTCGACCCATTCTTCGGAAGCTTCGGGCGGGACGATGGTGTCCAGCAGACCGTGCAGGATGAGGACCGGCCTCAGGATATTCTTTGCATCGGTAATGGGTGAACCTTTCTGGTAAATTGCGAGATTCGCAGAAGGGTGCCCGAGGAAGATCTCCGTGTAAAGCCGCAGGCGCTTCTCGCACTGCGCCCAGGAGCTGACCAGATTCGCGTCCCCATATTTTGATACGCCGCATGCAAACAGATACTCCGGGTCGCGTGACAGCGCGGAGATCGTCATATAACCTCCATAGCTCCCGCCCGCGATCGCGATCCGGTCCATCTCGATCCCTTTCGTGTCGCGCAGAAACTTCGCGCCGTGCAGGCAGTCCTGCAGATCGCCATGTCCCCAATCGTGATGGTTGGCGCGTTCGAACGTCTTTCCATAGCCGGTCGAGCCGCGATAGTTCGGTGCAAGATAGGTATAGCCCTTGGCGACAAAGTACTGGGCAAGCTCATCCCAGGCAAAGCCATACTGGTCTGTCGGCCCGCCGTGCGGATACAGGATCGCCGCGCCGTTGGATCTTGCCGGGCGGTACAGGACTGCAGGACTTTCCAGCCCATCATAACTCTGATAACTGACGAGCTCAGGGATGGTCAGCTTGTTCTTCTGCATGGCCGGCGGGTTGGAAAACGTCAGCTGTGTGACCTGCCTGCTTTCGAGATCGATTCGATACAGGTCGGGCGGCAGCAGAGGGCTCTCATACTCGTAGGTGATGAACGAACCGTCCCGGGACCAGTTCGGGTTGGAGTGATTGCCCGCGCCGCTTCTGAGATCGGTGACCGCGCCTGATTGTGTTTCGACGACGCTCAGATCGAATGCCCCGTTCCGATTGAAGATGACCGCGAGCCGCGTCCCATCCGGGGACCAATCGAACTGGGAGAGGTCCTGTCCCGCTTTTGTGAGCTGGTGCAGGCCCTCGCCGTCCGGGCGGATCAGGAACAGCTCATCGTGCTCGGTTTCCTGCGCGATGAACGCGATCCATTTGCCATCGGGCGACCACTTCGGTGACAGTGCGCGCGTGGAAGGCTTTCCATACAGCGTCTGGGACCTGCCTGTTTCGATCTCGAGCAGCACGATGTCGAGCCGGTGCAGATCGTCGAAACGGCGCAGGGTATAGACAATGTATTTCCCATCCGGAGAAGGACGGGCCTCCCAGTGGTCGCCCAGCGTATCCGTGGTCAGTGCCCGCGGCCAGGAGCCCTCGATATCGGTGAGCAGGAGCTGGTCGGCCTCGTTGCGTTCGACGGTGACGATCAGGCCGTGTGAATCGGGCATGAAGCGCGGGCTGCCCGCGGACGTCGTGAAGTCTGTGATCTTCTTCGGCGTGCCGCCGTCGCGCGGCACCAGATGGACATGTCCGTGGATGCCGAACGCAATCCATTTGCCGTCCGGCGACCAGGCGGGGATTTCATCATCCCAGTAAGGCGCCAGGGGCCGGTCGGTGCTCATCCGAGCGGGCCAGCCTCCCTTCGACGGGATCAGGTATACGTCCGAGAGAGATTCGCCATCTTTGATGTACGCGATCAGCTCACCGTCTGGTGAGAGCGCATGTGAGCGGATGCGCTCGATCGACGTCAAAAGAGACAGGCTCCACCCTTCGGGAGGCTTGAGGTCGGGGCGCCTGAGCGAGGGCCAGCCGTTGCGCTCGTACTTCTCTGTCAGTTGTATGGGTTTATCCATGCACGTATTCCCTTTCAGGCACAAGTATAGCGAATTTTCCGATTCCGATAAATTGCCTTTTCCCAATCCTCAATTTACAGTACAATGATATCGAATGGAAACCACCGAAATCTCAGAGAATATCCTTTTTGCACATGATACATAGATGTGGCAGGTACTGCGTCGCGGCTGAATTGCCCGGATGCAGTTTTTTATTTAAGCGAGGCCGATGCCTCGCGCCAACACTTTACTCTGGAGGAGGAGTAAGATGAAAGTACGATACACGTTCGTTCTGTTGACCGCACTTGCGCTGCTCTTGTCTGCCTGCGGGAGTCCGCCGCAACCGCAGGCCACCGAACCGCCGGATGTCACCGGCCCCACGACTGCCCCGGAGGCGACGGAGGCGCCAGCGGGAACCGAGGAGCCTGTCGATGAAGGCGCCGCCACGCTGCGTGTCGGCTGGGCCGGCAGCCCGGACACCTTGAACCCAGGTACGGCGGTGCTGGCGGAGGCCTATACGATCTTCGAGCTGGTCTATGATTCCATGTACCAGCTCAACCTGGACGGCACCTACTCCCTGGAACTGGCCGAGAGTGTGGATGTCTCCGACGATGGCACCGTCTGGACTTTCGCGATCCGGGATGGGATGACTTTTCATGACGGCACGCCGCTGACAGCTGAAGATGTTGCTTTTTCCTATAACTTCTATCAGGCCAACGAAGATTTCCCGTTCCTGAATGTATACACCGCCTATTTCGATAGCGTGGAAGCCACAGACGAGCAGACCGTCGTGATTACGCTCTCCGAGGCGATCCCCAATATGGAGAGCCAGTTGATCTTCCTGTACGTGCTCCCGCAGCATGTCTGGGAAGCGGAAGACCCCGTCGAGTTCGAAAATGTCGAGATGATCGGGTCTGGCCCATTCCGGATGCTGGAATACAGCCAGAACGAATTCGTGCGCCTGGCGGCGACCGGCGAGCACCCACTCTATTCGCCGAATATCAGTGAAGTGGTCTTTCAAACGTTCGAGAACCAGGATGCACTCGTGCAGGCCATCCGGACCGGCCAGGTGGACATGATCACCGAGATGCCCAATACTGCTGTGGCATCCCTGCGAGACGCGGAGAACGTCGAAGTCGTCAGCGGCGCGCCGTTCTACCCGAGCGTGTCGGATATCATTTTTAACCTGGTCGAGCCCGAAAACTGTCCGCCGGATGATGGTGTCTGTTCGGGGCATCCTGCTCTCCGTGACCGGCAGGTGCGCCTGGCGCTGGCGCATGCCACCGATAAGCAGCAGATCATCGACGTCGTCCTGCTGGGACTGGGCGATCCGGGATTGACCCTCATTCCGAACGGGCTGGGTCCGTTCTATAACGATTCGCTGGAAGATTATGCCTACGATATCAATCTGGCGAACCAGATCCTGGACGATGCCGGCTACCTGGATTCGGATGGGGACGGGATCCGTGAGATGCCCGATGGCACGAACCCGCTCAACTTCCGGATGAACTATCCGAGCGACAGCACCAACGCGCCCCGCGAGTCGGAACTGCTCAAGGAGATGTGGGCCCAGATCGGCGTTGGTGTGGAGATCCAGGCCCTGGACCCCGATGCCCTCACCAGCGTTTGCTGCCCCGCGTTCGACTTCGACATCATTCTGTGGGGCTGGGGCTCAGACCCGGATCCGGGTTTCCTGCTCAGCGTGATGCTGACCGAGGAGATCCCCACGGGCAACAGTGAAACCGGCTACTCAAACCCGACCTACGATGAGCTCTATGCCCAGCAGGCCACCGAGCTTGACTTCGAAGCCCGGCGGGAGATCATCTGGGAGATGCAGAGAATCGTCCACGAGGATGTCGTCTACATCATTCCGTTCTACGATCAGACCGTGCAGGCTTACCGGACGGATCGCTTCACCGGGTGGCCGACCGATGCTGGAAAACTGGCTCTGGAGGATATCACTTCGCTGGTGGTGATCGAGCCTGTCAGATAGTTTTGTGTCGATAATAGGGCGGCGGCATCATTGTGCCGCCGCCTGTACGAATTCGCACCGGAGCGTTTGTGAAGCGTTACCAATTTCTGTTGAGAAAGATAGGCTGGGCGTTATTTACGATCGTCTTCGTCCTGGTTCTCAATTTTTTCCTCTTCCGTGTTTTGCCCGGTGATCCGGCCCGGGCTGGGATCCGCGATCCGCGCCTCAAGAAGGAGGCCGTGGACGCCATTCGCGTGCGCTTCGGTCTGGATAAGCCGGTGATCAACTGTTTCGAATCGTTGAATCCCGTCAAGCTGGGGGACTGTGCCGTCAATCCGATGGAGACGCAGTTCTTCATCTACGTCGGGAATTTGCTCAGGGGAGAGTTGGGCATCAGTTTTCATACCAATCGTCCGGTAGCGGATATCCTCACAGAACGGCTTTGGAATACGATCCTGCTCATCGGGGCCGGCCAAATCCTGGCAATCCTGATCGGCGTCGTGTTCGGTGTCTTGGCAGCGTGGAAGGCCCGCACCGCTATCGATTACACCTCTCTGATAACCAGCCTGCTGGCGTGGAGCCTGCCCACGTTCTGGCTGGGGATCATCCTCCTGTTCTGGGGGAGCAACCACGGCCTGCCGATCGGCGGCAGGATCACGCCGGGAAGTGTGGATCTGCCCCTGCTCGAGCAGTGGAAGGACATCGCTCGCCACGCCATCCTCCCGACGATCACGTACACGATCGTCTTTATGGGCGAGTACATGCTGATCATGCGCTCCAGCCTGCTGGATGTGCTGTCTGAAGATTACATCCTAACGGCCAAGGCAAAAGGACTGAACACATTCCAGATTCTGAAGGACCATGCGATGAAGAATGCAATGCTGCCGCTGGTCACGATCATTGCCATCAACCTGGGGTTTACCGTGGCCGGAGCGCTGCAGATCGAGACCGTCTTCTCCTGGCCGGGCCTGGGCGGGGCAATTTATGAGGCAGTCGTCAGGCGCGATTTCCCCGTCCTGCAGGGCGCCTTTCTGATGATCGCGGTGGCTGTGATCATTGCCAATCTGATCGCGGATCTGATGTATTCCTATCTGGATCCCAGGGTACAGCCGGAGTGACCTGATCCCGCATGGAAACGCAGCTGCTCGATACCAGGGTCGTCGAGGTCTCATCTCCTCTCCGGAATTTCTGGCAGGCATTCCGCAGGAATTCCATGGGGCTGGTGGGCCTGTTCATGCTGGGTACGATCCTGGTCACTGCGATCTTTGCGCCGCAGATCGCGCCGTATGATATCACCACCTCTCAGCGCATCACCATCGACGATATCTATCGGCCGCCCAGCGCCGCGCACTGGTTCGGCACGGACGACGCCGGTAAAGATGTGTTCTCGAACTTCGTGTACGGCGCACGCGTCTCCCTGATCGTCGGTTTCTTCGCTGCATTCATCTCGATCTTCATCGGCGGTGTGATCGGCATCGTGGCAGGTTTCTACGGGGGACGGGTCGAGAATTTTCTGATGCGCATCACGGACATCATGCTCGTGATCCCCGACCTGCCGCTGCTGGTCGTCATCGTCGCCCTGACCAGGCCCAACCTGCTCAACATCATCTTCGTCATTGGCCTGCTCGGCTGGACGACGACCGCGCGCATCGTCCGTTCGCAGACCCTGGCCGTCAAGTCACGGAAATTCGTACTGCGCGCCCGTGCGATCGGCGCGGGCAACGGGCACATCATCTTCCAGCACATTCTCCCCCTGGTCATGCCACTGCTGGTCGTCAACGCCATTCTGGTGATCTCTCTGGCGATCCTGAACGAGAGCACACTTTCCTTCCTGGGGCTGGGTGACCCGACCTCGCTCTCCTGGGGGCAGATGCTCAACTTTGCTTTCACGCGCGGCGCGATGTCGACGGGTGCCTGGTGGGCGCTGGTGGCTCCCGGGCTGGGCATTGTCTGGGTTGTCCTGGGGCTGACGCTGCTGGGACACGGGCTCGAGCAGGTCCTCAACCCGAGGCTGGAATCCCATCACCTTATGCGCGGCCGGCCTGTCGTCCAGGAGGTGGCGGGGGAGGCCCCCTCGACGAGGCCGGATCTCACCAGGCCGGTCATCCTGGACGTCCAGGATCTTTCGGTCTACTATGTGTCACCGGACCAGCCCCCGGCGCGGGCCGTGGAAAATGTCAGCTTTCAATTGCATGAAGGCGAGCTGCTGGGGATCGTCGGGGAGAGCGGCTGCGGCAAGACCACCCTGATGATGGCTTTGATGCGCCTCCTGCCCGCGGCCGGTCAGATCGTCGGGGGGAAGATTCTGTTCAACAATAGAGACCTGACTGCCATGAGCGAAGAGGAAGTCGCGGATGTGCGCTGGAGTGGCATCTCGATGATCTTCCAGGGGGCGATGAACGCGCTCAACCCCGTCCGCACTGTCGGTGACCAGATTGCCGAAGCGATCATGAAGCACGTTCCCATCTACCAGCCGGGCCAGCTCGACCGGCGCGTCTCGGAGCTGCTCGAGCTGGTGGGGATTTCCGGCCAGCATAAGGACCACTTCCCGCACCAATATTCCGGCGGGATGCGCCAGCGCGCCATGATCGCTATGGCCCTGGCCTGCAACCCGCAGGTGGTGATCGCCGATGAGCCAACCACGGCGTTGGATGTGATGATCCAGGCGCAAATCCTGGAGCTGCTCGACAACCTGAGGACGCGGCTTGGGATTTCCATCATCTTTGTGACCCACGATCTGGGGATCGTCGCCGAGATGTGCGATACAGTGCTGGTCATGTACGGGGGGCGGACGGCGGAATATGCGGGCGTGGACACAATTTACAACGCGCCGCAGCACCCTTACACACAGGAGCTGCTCAAGGCCTTTCCCGATCTCTCGAAGCCCGAGAAGCGCCTGATCTCCATCCCGGGTTATCCGCCGAGGCTGAATAACCTGCCGCAGGGATGCCGGTTCGCCCCGCGCTGCCCGCTGGCCTTCGAGCGCTGCCATATCGAACTACCTGCGCTGAACCATGTGAATGGCGGGCATATCGTTGGCTGTCACCTGGCGGAGAACTAGGGAAGCTGGATGGCTGAAGAAAACATCCTGGAAGTCAAAAGCCTGAAGAAATATTTCCAGGCCGGCCGGCCCGGCTGGTTCTCGCGTAACACTCGTCATGTGCATGCCGTGGACGGCGTGGATCTCGAGCTTCGCCGCGGCGAGGTCGTTGCATTGGTCGGCGAAAGCGGGTGCGGTAAATCGACCCTTTCGCTCACCCTGATGGGACTCGAGCAGGCTACCGCCGGGCAGATCATCTTCGAAGGCAGGGATATTACCCATGTCACTGGAGCCGAACAGAAGCAGGTGCGCCAGCGGATCCAGATGGTCTTTCAGGATCCGTACGAGTCGCTCAACCCGACCCAGTCCATCGAAGAGATTGTCTCCGAGCCTCTGGAGGTCCACGGGCTGGCGCGGGGACAGCCCGAGCGGCGCGAGCGCATCATCCAGGCTCTGGAGGATGCCGGCCTCAAACCGGCTGGGGACTACCTCCACCGCTACCCCCACGAGCTCTCCGGTGGGCAGCGCCAGCGCGTGGTCATCGCCGGTGCGCTCGTCCTGGAGCCGCATATCCTCCTGGCCGACGAGCCGGTCTCCATGCTGGACGTCTCTATCCGCGCCGAGATCATCAACCTGCTTGCCGACCTGCGCAAAGCGCGTGGCATCTCGGTCATCTTCATCACGCACGATCTGGGCACGGTCGGTTACTTTGCGGACCGCGTGGCCGTAATGTACCTGGGCCGCATCGTCGAGATCGGGACCATGACCGACGTGCTGAAGAATCCGAAGCACCCCTATACGCAGGCCCTTCTGTCTGTCATCCCCGTCCCGAACCCGCGCATGCGCAAGAAGAGGATCATCCTGCAGGGGGAGACGCCCAACCCGATCAATCTGCCGACAGGCTGTCGCTTCCACCCGCGCTGTCCACAGGCCTTTGACCGGTGCCCAGTGGAAGACCCGCGTCTTTTTACCGTCAGCGAGACTCACAAAGCGGCCTGCCTTCTAGTCGAGAATTAGCCTAACTTCTTGGAGGGCTGGGTGTT
>DASTFG010000537.1:0-7333 GCA_035708785.1 Anaerolineales bacterium | reverse complement strand
CGGCCTGGCGGTTTTCGATCTCAGCCCGTAAATTGGCGATCTCGCTCTCGATCTGTTTGCTGACCTCACGTGCGGATTGAAGGCTTGTATACTCTGCCTGCACGCTTCTGCTCTCGATCTCAAGCTGGCGCGCCTCGTCGTGCGCGGCCGCGTCATACCCGAGCCTGGCCAACTCCTTATCCAGCCGGGCGAGTCGTTTTTGTTCATCTACTGCAAACTTGCCGCTTGCGAGAGCCTTTTCCGCTACCTTCAATCGCTTCCTGCCAACGGACTCCCACGCCCTGACGAGCGATTGAAGAGTTTCCATCCGTTCGGTCAGTTGAGAAACTTCGCTGGCATACTGCACACGCTCGTTTTCGGCATTGCTCAGCGTGGAAATTTGGGGCTCGATTTCCAAGACCTGTTTGGCAAGAAGTTTAGATTCTTCCTGGTTTGCTCGGTAGCGGTCGCCTTTCTCTTTGCCCTCGATCTCCAACTGTTCGAGTGTCGTCTTTCGATGTTCTTCGCTCAATTCCTGCCCGCAGAGCGGACAGGTTGCTCCCTCCGCCGCCTTCAGTGAATCGAGCCGCTCCTTGATCTGATTCATATCCGCCCTGAGAGCTTCATTCTCTGCTTTCAACTCGGCCTTTCTCTCACGCACGGCGGCTCTCTGGGTATCCAGCTCGGCGCGTTCTTCGACTTTTGCCTCGGCCTCGTCCAGGAGCTTGCGCGCGTTTTCGATCTCGGATTCGAGATCGCTGACCGTGGACTTCTGTTCACCGGCTGCCTCTTCCTCGACCAGCAGCGAGCGCCTCTCCTCCTCCAGCTTGGCCTTCTCGGCGGCGATCTTTTCCAGCAGCGGTGTGCGCTCCTTTTGGTGCTCATGGAACTGGACGGCAACCGCATCCCACGCTTCCAGTTCCTTGCGGGATTTTTGCCAGGCTTTATACGCCGCCTCGATTTCTTTTGAGCGGTCGATGAGATCCGCATAGGAAGCGCGGTCCGCCTCCCGGGTGGCGAGCCGATCTTCCAATCCTGCGCGGGCCGCGTGTGAGCGCTCCAGCGATGCATTGAGTTTTTCAAGCGTTTCGCGTTGTTTGTCCAGGAGCGCCGCGTTCTTCCGGATATTCTCCAGGATCGCCTCCTGCGCCGCGCGTGCCGTGCTCAGCTGGACCAGCGTGGATTCCAGTTCTGCCAGCCGTGCCTTGCGGACTGCCTCTTCACCGAGTTCAGCACTGATCTCCGCCAGCCGCCACTCAATTTCATAGACTTCACGCTCGAGAGATTTCCTTTTTTCGGCCGTGCGATTCTTGTAGTCTTCCCATACTTCGAGGCCGAGGATGCTGCTCAGCACCTCCTTGCGCTTCCCTGCATTTTGCTGGGTGAATTGATCGGCCTTGCCCTGTAAGAAGAAGGACGCGTTCACAAACGTGTCATAATCGAGCCTCAGGGTCTGTTCGATGCGGGCCTGGGTATCGCGCGTGGTCTTTTCGGTGAGCGGCCGCCAGCCGCTGCTGTTGCGCACCTGGAATTCCAGTACCGTGCTCCGGTTGCGCGGCAAACTTCGCTGGATGCGGTAGGTGTTGTCCTCATGGCTGAATATGAGCTGCACTTCTGCAGCTTTTACGCTGGGATGAAGGTTGATCACATCACTGCTACGGCCGCGGGCTTCACCGAACAGCGCCCAGGTCATGGCATCGAGCAAGGACGATTTGCCGGCCCCATTTGGGCCGGAAATACATGCGAGGTCGAATGTAGTGAAATCCAGTTCAACCGGATCGCGATAGGAAAGAAACCCTGCAATATACAGGTGAATGGGAATCATAGATTGATGATAGATTATAATCGAAGCGTTATGTACGAAGCTTCAGATCACCGTGCACGTCGACGCCTCGCCCTGATAGCTATCATACTGGCAACAATTCCATGTTACTGCATCGGATGGATCGCCGTAGCGCTAGCGCCGGACCCGGCAGACTTAACCCCATCGATTACACCGACGATGACGGCGACCGAAACACAGACTCTTAGCCCGACTCCTGTCGTCTTAACCAGCACAGATACGCCAACGTTCACCCCCACGCTGACTCCCACCGTTACTCTTACCACCACTCTTACATTGACCAATACAATTACGCTCACACCAACCAATACATTTACCTTGACTCCTTCCGTTACCCCGTCTCTAACCCCCAGTTCGACTCCTACACTCACTCCATCGATTACTCTCACCCCAACCGATACGCTCACTGCGTCCCCCACGGGCTTCCCGACAGAAGAATAATATGACGGATATTCTTCCTTTCCTGAAAGCGCTGATATCCGTTTCAGGACTTTCGGGCTTCGAGACTTCTGTGGCCCGGATCATCGAAGAAAAGTGGAGCCCGCTTCTAGACGAAGTAAGCTTCAGCCGCGTTGGCTCGCTCCATGGGCTAAAAAAAGGTTCCGGGACAGCGCCCAGGCCTGCCGTGATGCTTGCCGCGCATATGGATGCGATCGGACTGCGCGTCTCCAAGATCACAGAGGGGTTTCTGCATATCACGAATATCGGCGGCATAGACATAAGAGTACTGCCGGGCGCAGAAGTAAGCGTCCATGCCACAGGCAGCGGAGAAGAATTGCCGGGCGTCATTGCAATGCCCCCGGCAGATTTATTGCCTAAATCTGCCGGCGATGGTGTGATCGGCATTAACTATTTGCTTGTGGATATAGGATTGACGCCGCGTGCAGTGGAGAGGAAAATCCGCGTGGGTGATCTGATCTCGTTCGCAAACGCACCGATGGTCCTTGCGGGGGATGTGATCTCCGGCCATTCGCTCGATAACCGTGCCTCCATCGCAGCCTTGACAGTCTGCCTGGAAGAACTGCAGGATAAGCAGCATGTATGGGATGTCTGGGCTGCCGCAACGGTACAAGAGGAGACCACTTACCTCGGCGCGTATAGCTCCGCCTTTGCCTTACGCCCGCAGATCGCCATTGCGGTGGATGGAACCTTTGCAAAAGGGCCCGGTGCAAATGGCTGGCAAACGCATCAAATGGGCAACGGGGTTGGACTGTGTGTTGGACCAAACATGCATCCATTCCTGCACAGGAAATTGAAGGAACTGGCTGAGAAGCTCGAGATCGCATGGTTCCTGGATGTCACGCCCGCTCATTCCGGCACGGATGCGTTTCCTATGCAGATCACCGCGGAGGGAATCCCAACGGCTCTCGTGGAATTTCCATTCCGCTACATGCATACACCGGTCGAAATGATCTCGGTCAAGGATGTTTACCGTGCCGGTCGTTTGCTGGCCGAATTCGTTACTTCACTCGAAGCAGATTTTGTGGATACCATCGTCTGGGAATAACCGATGCCAGGATTTGGGAAGACTCAGCTCCGACTGCTCGAGAGACTCTGCAACGTGGTTGCAGTGTCGGGCGATGAGGGCCAGGTCCGCGAGATCGTGCTCGAAGAGATCGAACCTTATGCGGACGAGGTCAAAGTGGACGCGTTGGGCAATGTACTGGCAACCTGCCTCGGGCGCGGGCGCAGACGGATGCGTGTTATGCTCGATGCGCACATGGATGAGATCGGCTTCATGATCGTTGCGGAGGACGGCGAAGGGATCTATCGCTTTGAGGCAGTCGGCGGCATCGATCCCCGCCATCTGGTGGGCAAACAGGTCTTGGTTGGTAGAGAGAATATGCCAGGTGTAATCGGCGCCAGGCCGATCCACCTGATGTCATCCGAAGAACGGACAAAAAAACTGCCGATCGATGCGCTTCGGATCGACCTTGGCCCTGCAGGCAAGGCAAAGGTCGGCGACCGGGCAGGATTCGCCACCAGGTTCCGGCGTGCCGGCCCGTCCATCTTTTCAAAATCCATCGATGATCGTATCGGCGTGGCGACCCTGATCGAGCTCGTAAAACATGCCCCGCCGAATATCGACCTGTGCGCGGCGTTTACGGTTCAGGAGGAGATCGGCTTGCGTGGCGCAAAGGTTGCGGCGCACTATTTTAACCCGGACCTGGCGATCGCGATCGACTCTACACCTGCCCGTGACTTGCCTGTGTTTGACGGCGGTGAGAACATGACCTACAATACAAAGCTTGGACTGGGTCCTGCGATCTATATTGCGGATGGCTCGACCCTGCATGACCCGCGGCTGGTCCGCCTTCTCCGGGAGACCGCCGAAGCCGAAAAGATCCCCTATCAGTTGCGGCAGCCTGGCGGTGGTGGCACCGACTCGGGCGCCATCCAGCGCTCGCTCGCCGGGGTACCGACCGTTTCGGTCTCGGTCCCGCATCGTTACACTCATTCGCCGGTCTCCATTTCCCGCGTGGACGATTGGAAGAATACCCTCAATCTGCTCCAGGCCGCGTTGAAACGCATAACAACTTCGTTAATCACAGTAAGGTAAAGCTCGTTTGTTTTCTTATCTGAGCGATTCATTGATTGCATACTTTATCAGGTGACCCATGAATGGAATCATTTCTCTGGTCGGTTCCGGAGAATACTTGCCGGTGATGGAGAACGTCGACCGCCATCTGCTCAAGAGTCTGAATCTGAACGGGAGAAAGCCTCGTGTGGTCTGTTTGCCCACCGCTGCCGGACGTGAGGGCGATAGCAGCGTCAATCGCTGGTCGAATATGGGAATCCGGCATTTCACGGATCTGGGAGCCGAGGTGCGTGCTGCGCGCATCATCGACCGAGACTCGGCAAATGACCCCCAATGGGAATCGCTCCTCGAAGGGGCCGATCTAATCTACTTCTCAGGTGGCGATCCGGGCTATTTATATGAAACGATGAAAGGAAGCCGGGCCTGGCGCGCCGCGCAGCGCGCCTGGGAGCGCGGCGCGATCTATGCAGGCTGCTCGGCGGGCGCCATGATCCTTGCAAAGCGCATGCCCAGTTTCCGCCTGGCCGGCACACAGGAAGGATTCGGTCTCATCCCCGCCACATTTATCGTACCTCATTTCGACGCCATTCCGGGTATCTGGAAGCCGGTTGTGTTGGCCCTGCAAAAACAGCTTAAGAAGGGCGAAAGAATGATCGGCGTGGATGAAAATACGGCCCTGGTCGGCAGGCTTGGCGGCGAATGGACCGTTATGGGACAGGGCAAGGTGCACATTTTTGCACCTGAGGGCAATATGAACTTTACCAGCGGGCAATGTTTGACTTTTGAATAACTCCACCTCTCATCATCCAGGCCTCGATGAAAAAACTCCTCCAACAATTGACTGAAGCGTTTGGTCCCTCTGGCTATGAAGACAAAGTGCGTGAGATCGTACGCGCCGAAGTAGAATCGCTTGCAGATGAGATCAAAGTCGACGTACTGGGGAACCTCATCGCTCGTAAGCGTCCGGGCAGGCAGACAAAAGACACGAAGAAGATCATGATCGCCGCCCACATGGATGAGATCGGTCTGATCGTCAGCCATGTAGATCAAAACGGATTTGTCCATTTTTCTCCGGTCGGTGCTGTGATCAGGAGATATGTGCTGGGCGGCCGCGTCCGCTTCTTGAATGGCACACGGGGCGTGATCGGGTTCGACCGCCTGGATAAGATCAATGAATTGCCGACGCTTGACAAGATCTACATTGATGTCGGCGCGGGCAGCGTAAAGGACGCGCCTGTAAAAATCGGCGATGTGGCCGCCTTCGACCGGCCGTTTGCCGATCTGGGCAACCGCATGGTCGCGAAATCGATGGATGATCGCGTCGGCGTCCTGGTGGCGATCGAGGCGCTCCGCGCGATCAAATCCACGCCGCACGATCTCTATTTTGTATTTACGACCCAAGAGGAAGTGGGGACACGCGGGGCAATCACAGCAGCTTATGGCATCGATCCCGACGTGGGACTGGCGATCGATGTCACACCGGCAGGCGATACCCCGAACGCGCTCAAAATGGAGATGTCCCTCGGCAAAGGCCCATGCATCAAGATACAGGACCCGGGCATGATTGCTGATCCGCGGGTCGTGCAGTGGATGGTCCGGGCCGCCGAAAGAGCCAGATTACCGTACCAACGTGAGGTGCTGCTGATTGGAGGGACGGATGCGCGCGCCATCCAGTTGACTCGCGCGGGCGTGCCCTCCGGCTGTCTTTCGATCCCGGTCCGTTACGTTCACTCACCATCAGAAATGGTGGATTACTCCGATGTGCAGAACGCGGTCAAATTGCTGACCGCTGTTCTCCGCATGCCCATCGAGCTTGGATGATCACTTACACTTTACGCATTGCGCTTTCCGTATCTTTCCTGCTCCTGGCGGGTTGCACGTCGCTCGCTCCGCTCCTCGAGCGGCTGACGCCAACCCCTGTTCCCGTCATTCCCTCTCCCCAGGAGACACAGGCCCCACGCACACCTGAGGCTGAGTCAACCCAGACTGCGCCTCCCGCCCGAGAGCCGCGGATTTTGCGCGTCTGGCTGCCGCCTCGATTCGACCCGGATGCAGACACGGCAGCTGCCAACCTCCTGAAGCAGAGGCTGGCCGATTTCGAGGCGCAGCACCCCGGGCTTCAGCTGGAGGTGCGCATCAAGGCGGAGGCGGGACAGGCAAATATCCTGGATGCCTTATCAGCGACGAGCACGGCTGCGCCTACTGCACTGCCCGACCTTGTCGCGCTTTCTCGTCCGGCGCTCGAAGCCGCGGCTCTGAGGGGCCTTCTGCGCCCGATCGACGGACTTTCGAACACGCTGCAGGATCCGGACTGGTACGGATATGCCCGGCAGCTGGGACAAGTAGAAAATATCGGCTATGGCTTTCCATTTGCAGGCGATGTATTTGCTTTGTTCTATCGTGCCGAGTTTGGCGAGTTCGCAAACTGGGAGGAAATCTTGGCCAGTGAGGCGGTGCTCTCCTTCCCGGCCGGCGATCCTCAGGCACTGGTTGCGATGTCGCTGTATGTGTCCGGGGACGGCGACCTCGTGAACGCGCAGGGATTGCCGACCCTGGAGGCGAGTGTTTTAATCCGTTTGTTGAGCCTTATCCAAGATGGCCTTGGTGCCAGTATGCTTTCGCCTTCGCTGGCGATGGTCGGGACAGACGAGCAAGCCCTGCAGTTATATCGCGATCGGCAGGCCAGCATGGTGATCACCTGGGCCTCGAGCTACCGTCCGGTTTCCGATGAGCAGATCATCCCTCTGCCTGGCCTGGATGAGACTTCTCATTCCTTTGCCACCGGCTGGATGTGGTCGTTGGCGGGATCGAACGCCGAAAACCAGGAACTGGCAGTTGAACTGGCGGAGCATCTGGTCGCGGATGAGTTTCTGAGAGAGTGGACCCAGGAATCTAGCTACCTTCCCACGCGCCCTTCGAGCGTCGATGGAGAGGACCCACTCCTCACCGCGCTGATCGAATCGGCGAAACCA
>DASTFG010000536.1:0-2166 GCA_035708785.1 Anaerolineales bacterium | reverse complement strand
GCAGACATTGGATCCTCTCCTTCCTTACTCGACCTCTCCTTGATCATGCTGTGCACCGGATACACCTGTGGCCGTGGAGGCGTCACGCCGGCTTTCTGCATGATGGGGATGAGGGTTTGGGCGAACCGGTCGAGCAGCTCGCCGGACTCCCAGACATCGACAACCAGCCAGCCCTCCCCTTTGGGAAAGGCTACATGGAACAAGCGTCCTTTGGGGTGGCCCTCACCGGCCGCTTCCAGGCCCTGGATGACCCGATCATATTGCGCCGCAGTCACCTCCGGCATATCGAACATGACAGTAATGGTTGACATAGGTTTGTGTTCCTCTCTGGATAGAAATGTGAATTCAAGCTCTGAGTCTGCGCTCAATGCAACTCAAAAATCTCCCTGATCGTTTTATTGTTGAGAATCTCGTCCACAATCCGGGCGGATCTTGCCGACTGCTGAAAAGGATGTTCGCCAAATAATCGCTGGTAATGCTCTTCATAGGTGCTGAGCATCTTCGCCGCTCGTTCCGGGATCAGCTCATGGATCCGTTTCACATAGTGAGCATTGAATTGCAGGCGCTCCGGATCGACGATGCCCATCTGCACCAGGCCCTTGGTCTTCTTCGCACAGCGGCACGGGTTATCCTTGTTGACCAGGCCGCATTTGTTGTTCATGAAGTTGTACAGGTCCCTGC
This sequence comes from Anaerolineales bacterium, assembly GCA_035708785.1. Taxonomy (GTDB): domain Bacteria; phylum Chloroflexota; class Anaerolineae; order Anaerolineales; family Villigracilaceae; genus Defluviilinea. The sequence goes on along the minus strand of DASTFG010000536.1, from coordinate 1,485 downwards.
GCGCACGGGCCAGCTTTTGGCGAAAGTTGTCCGGGCTGATTTCCAGGAACTCACTCGCCAGGCGATGGTCGATCCCAAATACCTCTCCAAGGATGTATACCAGGCGCTGTTCCCGGTCCAGGCACAGCAGCATACCGCTCATGCACGACAGCTTGACTTCTTCGACGGTTTCTTTGAGCACGACGGCTTCGTCTTGCGTGAGCTCGGTATTGGGGACCGCGTCGAGGAACTGCCCGTAGCCTTCAAAGCTCGAGAAGGTCTGCTCCCGGCTGCGCTTGCCCATGTTCAGGATATGGTTGAACGCGATCCGGTAGAGCCAGGTGCGGAACGCGCTCTTCCCCTGGAACTGCGAGAGACTGGTAATGGCTTTCAATAGAACTTCTTGCACAACATCTTCGGCGTCCTGAGGGCTCATGGTCATTTTCAGGGCCACGTTGTAGAGGAACGGCTGGTGGCGCAGGATCAGCATTTCCAGGGCCTGTCTATTGCCCTGCAGACTGGCCCGGACGAGTTCCAGGTCGGCCTGATCTGCGTAGTTCGTGACCGAAAAGGGATTTTCCATGGTTTTCTCTTTTGCTTAATTAGACACCAATCGTCGAGATATGTGACAAATCTGTTGAAATCCGCAGGATAAAAAGATCGTGCCGCGCCCTGCTTGAAGGCGCGGCACGATTGTGGACAAGGTGCATTGATTTGCCAATGAGCTAAAACCCTTCCAGCCTGCTGAAATCTGCAATCCCGTCGGAGAGCCCTGCAATCTGGCCCACCAGCGCGAGACGATTTCGTCTGACTTTCTCGTCCTCAGCCATCACCAGAACTTCATCGAAGAACGCGTTGATGGAGGGGATCAGCTTGACGACAATGTTGAGAACATCATCCACGGACGATGGCTCGCCGGTGAGATTCTCCCGGATCGCTTCGTGAAGCTTCTTCTCCTCCGTCTCGATCAACTGCGACGGATCCACAGATAACCGGCTGCCGTCCACTCCTGATGAGCGAATGATGCGGACACAGCGCGCAAACGCAGGCAAAATCGTCTGCCAATCCTCCCGCTTCACCCACGCCTGGAGCTGCCTCACTGCTTCGGTCGCCGCGGCCGGGTCGGCCGCGTTGCGCTGTTCTGCCAGGATCGCATCCACAACATCGTACCGGTAACCCGCGTCCTTGAGCAGAACGGACAGCCGGCCTTCGAGGAAGTCCAGAACCTGGGCCTGGACCTCTTCGTTGACCTCGATCGGCTGAAGCGCGGCCGCCTTCCTGACTGCCTCGCGCAGGTCGAAGGAAATACCGTGTTCAAGGAGCGGCTGGACGATACCGATCGCGGCGCGGCGCAGCCCGAACGGATCCTTCGCGCCTGTGGGGGCCAGTCCCGCGGCGAAGAGACCGACGAGGGAGTCGAGTCGATCCGCCAGCGCAACAGCCGCGCCGATCCTGGATTTCGGCACGGTCTGGTATTGCTGGCCGATGGCTTCCGCTACATCCTGC
>DASTFG010000535.1:0-16279 GCA_035708785.1 Anaerolineales bacterium | reverse complement strand
TTCCTCTTTACGCGGTCGTTTTACGGCTCGGGATATTCATCGCAGTTGGGATCCTCGGGATCACTCTGCTCAGAGAGATTGGCGCGCCGGTCATCGCCTTTGCAGAGATCGCTCTGCTGATCGAAGCGATTGTCCTTTTCGGCTGGCTGGGTAGGCGCACACAGGAGCCGCTCCATGTGTGGAGTGCCGTGTTCAAGGGATTGGGCGCGGCTTTGCTCGGCGGCGTAACAGCCTATGGTTTGGCCGTATTCGTACCCGGCTCCGCTGTATTGACCGCATTGCTGGGGATGGTGGTCGGAGGATTGGTCACCCTTCCTTTCATTTGGTCAGAGGTGAAGCTGCTTTTGAAGCTTTAGAACCAAACACCTATACGAAGGTCAAAACGGACAAATGTTACCTTAGGATATAATAACGCCCATGTCTGAAAATCTTGGAACCACACAACCGAATATAAGAGTAAACAGAAATATGCGGGGGCGCTCTATTTTATTTAATGCCATTGGCTTGATCATCATTCTTGTACTTGCCATTCTGGGAGGTTACCGATCGGGGATCTCGATCCGCAGAGATACGCAGGTCTCCCTGATCTCGCAGCAGCTTGGCGAACAGTTCCAGTACGCGCTTGTCGATATCGAGTTTGGACGATATGAGAATGCCCAGCAACGCCTGCAGTTCATCATCGCCCATGACCCGGGGTTCCCCGGCGCGCAGGAGAAACTGACCGAAGTGCTGGTCTTGAGCAATATACCGACACCCACGATCACACCCTCGCTTACCCCTACCCCCGATTTTACGGGCGCAGAACAGGCTTTTGCCCGCGCACAACAACTGATCGCCGCGCAGGATTGGCCCGGTGCGATTGCGGCCCTCGACGAGATGCGCAAACTCGATCCCAATTACCAGACTGCGCAGGTGGATGGAATGTATTACTTCGCGCTGCGCAATTATGGGTACGACCTGATCACCAAGCAGGGCAACCTGGAGGGCGGCATCTACCACTTCACGCTGGCAGAGAGGTTTGGGACGCTGGATCGCGATGCGAGCGGCTTGCGTGAAGGCGCCCGCTATTATCTGATCGGCGCATCCTTCTGGGAACTGGATTGGCAGCAGGCTTTGTTCTATTTCGATCAGGTCTACCGGGGCTGGTCTGGCCTATGGGATGGCACCAGCACGGCCACCGAACGTTTCTTTTACGCATCCATGCGCTATGGGGACCAATTGCTCAGCCAGGGACTATACTGCGAGGCAGTGACCCAATATCAAAACGCACAGGCAATCGGTCCCCTGGATCGGCAGGCCAGCGATGGGTTTGAGGAGGCTTTTATCGCCTGCTACCCGGCGACCGAGACTCCTACGCCGACTCTGCTGGTCAGCCCTACTGTCGGAGCAGGCACCGTCCTGCCGACCGATACTCTGCCGGCCGGGCCCCCGACCGAGACGCCCACTCTTGAAGCTCCAGCGACCGAGACGCCAAGCGCTACACCGACCGAAACTCCTGTGCAATGATCACCACCCCGCCCAGTTGGGCGTTGGCGCTCACATTCTGGCTGCACCTGCTCGCCACCGTCACCTGGGTCGGTAGTCTCGCGGGGATTTCATTCCTCATCTTACCCGCCATGAAACGCGCGCTCAATCTGGATGCGCAGCTTGTATTTATAGAAGCCATGCAGAAGCGGCTGGAACCGATTGCATGGTTCAGTATGAGCCTGCTTTTACTTACGGGCCTGTTCCAGATGAGCGTCAACCCCCATTATGACGGTTTCCTCTCCGTGAGCACACAGTGGTCACTGGCGATCCTGACAAAACACCTCCTGGGGATTGGCATGGTGGTCGTCAGTGCTATCCAGACCTGGGAAGTGATCCCGGCCATCCGCCGCGCGATCATGATGTCGAAGAAAAGCAAGAATGCGGAGGAATTGGATGCCCTGCGCAGACGTGAGGTCCTCCTATTGAGGATGAACTTCGGGCTATCGACTTTGATCCTGCTCGCGACCGCGTTTGCCCGTGCATCTTGAGTCATAGTGGAGTCGACGCCTCCTATCGTCGGAATTCCGAGGTCAGGAGGCTTTCGACCTCATGATGAATCAAAACAGCCCCTCTTCACGAAGTGAGCCGGGCTGTTTTGACTTAATAGCGTCTGCCTTTCCAACACGCCTATGGCACGGCAACTTCGAACGCATATTCCTGTACGACCACGAGGCCTCCCGCATAACGAACGCCCACCACAACGAAAACGGGTGCAGTACCTGAGGGAAAATCCGCGGTGGAACCCTTTGCCTTGAACGTTACTTCCAAGGTAGCGGATGTGCCGCGCCCGGCCCGGTCGCCTCCCTGCACGGCAACCACACCCTTACCCGGAAACTGGAAAGATGGCAGAGCCATGGCGGAGATGAATTCATGATCGCTTTCCACCTGAACGATGACAGTATAGATTTCGCCTACGTTCATGGTCGCTGGAAGTCCCTGCACAAGGGTGAAGGTGGTATCCGGTGCTGGCGCCGCAGCGGTGAGAAGACTCACCATCAAGAATGTTAAACAAAGAACAGAGAAGAACTTTCTCACATTTGCCTCCATAAATGAGTTTCAGTACTCCACGAAAGTTTAGAGGATACCCGAAAACAGGGGTGCGGGGCGACCGCCCGCACCCCTGTTTTCGGGCTTCTCTCAGTCGCTTCGTGCTTTACTGAATTTGACTGTAGTGTAAAGCCAAATCCCCCTTTCAGGGTTTTCAATTTTGTAGGCTCTATGCCGATAAAAAGCGCCCCACCGTCTTTTCACGCGTGAGGCACTTGTTTCGCTCCATCTGTTATCAGCCGGCAAGTTGAACTGACTGCCTCTCCGGCACACCGGTCAGATCATAGGACATCGCGCCCATGATCTTCACGGGAATAATATCCCCGATCCTGGCATCCCCCTCGATGAAGACAAGACCATCGATCTCCGGCGCGTCCCGGTAAGAGCGCCCGATCGCAATCCCTTTGTCGCGACCTTCGACCAGCACATCCAGCGTCTTGCCAACATAGCTCTGATTGACCTGCAGGGAAATCGTCTGCTGCAGTTCCATCAACCGCTCAAAACGCTCCTGTTTTACCTCCGCCGGGACCGGGTCGCCCAGCGGCTCGCTGGTGGTGCCCGGCTCGAATGAGAACTGGAACGCGCCCATTCGGTCAAAGCGCATCTCCTGTACAAAGTCCACCAGGGCTTGAAATTCTTCTTCTGTCTCGCCCGGATAACCGACGATGAAGGTCGTCCGGATGGCCAGATCGGAAATGGCTGCACGCATCTTGCTTAGCGTGCGGTGTACCCAATCAATATTGGAGGGGCGTCTCATGCGGTAAAGTGATTTCGGGTGCGCATGCTGGAGAGGCATATCGAGATAGGGTAAAACCTGCTTGTGCGTCGCCATCACTTCGATCAGACGGTCCGTGACGTAGCCGGGAAAAGCGTACATGACGCGGATCCAGTCCAGGTCGGGGACCGAAGCTGTCAACGCTTCCAGCAAAACCGCCAGGCCATCCTTCATCCCCAGATCATGACCGTAATCCGTGGTGTCCTGCGCGATCAGGATCAGTTCGCGAACGCCCATGTCGCGCAAGCGGTGCGCCTCGTCGAGGATCGAATCCAACGGGCGCGAGACAGCCGTGCCCTTGATCAGGGGGATGGCGCAGAATGCGCACGGGCGACGGCAGCCATCTGCGATCTTGAGATAGGCGCTTGCCCCTGCCACAGAGGCGCGCAGTAGAGGCAGGCGGCCGCCTGCCTCTACTGGATCCGTACCAACCGTCACAGCCTCATCCGGCAAATGATAGAACGGTTCAGGATGAGGACCCTTCCGAAGGTCGCGTACGACCTGCACAATATCCATCCAGCGGCGCGTGCCAAGCACGCCGTCGATGCCGGGGACTTTTGCCGCTACTTCCGAGCCATAGCGCTGGGTGAGGCAGCCCGCTGCGATCAGTATTTGATTGTTCCGCTTGCCCTCCGCAAGCTCACGCAGCACATGGATCGACTCTTCCTTTGCGGGACCGATAAACCCGCAGGTATTCACGATCAGTACATTGGCGCGTGAGGGGTCTTCTACGGCACGATATCCATCATGGAGGAGGAGCTGTGCCATAGAGTCTGAATCAACAGTATTTTTGGCGCAGCCAAGGGAAACGAGGTGAAAAGTATTTTTAGACAAGAATATGCTCCGGCTGCCGAATCCGGCAGCGTAAATAGTAAAGCGTAATGTTATGGTGTAGGAGTTCCGGATGGAACCGGTGAATCCGTTGCACTGATTGTAGCAGTTCCCGGGACTGTGGCTGTCGGTGAAACCGTGATCGTCGGAGAAGGAGAAGGCAGCGCCGTCGGCGTAATGATTTCATCGGCGGTGTAAATATTGGTCACCACCTGGCCAAACGTGCCCATTAAACCCAGATCGCGTCCATTATAAACAGTCCGGATGCCCGCGCCGCTCCCCACCATGACCTCAATCTGGCTCTCTGCCTGAAACGGATAGGCATTCCCAGGCACCACTCGTCCCTCAAAAGCCACTTCCCCATCGACAACCACGCGCATGTAAGTCCGCTCCGTCGCGACCAGGTTGACCTGTACGCCCACATTTACATCCTGTGTTGGGATGACGAGCGTCATCGTTGCAGGTCCGGGAAAGGCCTCCACAGGCTGAAGCGTTGGGGTCGCGGTCAGTTGAGATGGATCAGGCGAGGCCAGCAGTACATCCGAGATGGAGGGCGCGGTGAGCTGGATTTCCTGCTGGCTCTGCAGCTCGACCACCCGGCTCACACCCCAGATAGCAAACCCCACCAGCAGGACAGCCGCGCCAACACCAAAGATAATATCGCCCGCGATGAAAGTGCGGATGGGAGGCACATTTGCAACGATCGGCTGACCCGGTTTCCTTGCAGGCTTCTGAGGATTCCGCTCACGATGGCGCGCCTGCAGCGCATCGGCAAAGCGCAGCAGCAGGGCATCCACGTCCATATCGAGAAATGTCGCATAATTCGATAACATGCCGCGCGTCTGCACGGTTGACGGCAGCTCGTCCATCGCGCCTTTTTCGAGCGCCATCAGATAATGTGCCTTGACATGCGTGTTTCGTTCCACCTCATCCAGGTGCAGGCTTAACAGTTCACGGCGTTCGCGCAGCCGCGCGCCGATCTCTCTGAAGATTTCCGACGAGTGCTCTGAAGAGGGATCTTGTGCTTCTACCACGGCTCGATGCGCATCCCCTGCAGAACGAGCGTCTGGTTCCCCGAGGCTGAGCGTCGGGTCATCTTCGGAGCTGCGAGATTCTTTCGGGACAAACGTACGGCGCCGCATACGCGCCGATACAACCGAGCCAATCCTGTTCAGCCACTTTTGCCAGAGCGTGTCGCCGACATCAGCTTGGGTCGCATCCTCTACTGAGATTTCTACAGCCGGATCGAGAACGGGTTCGGGATGCGTCTGAGCTGCAGGTGCTTCAACGATTACAGGCTCCTGCTGAGGAGGCTCAAGGATCTCCGGCTCTGGGGTCGGGACTGGTTCGGGTTGGACTTTTTTGCGCCCGCGCCGCCTGGTCGTGGATTCAGCCGAGGCAGACTCCGTTGGGGGATCCGCTTTTTTGCGGCGACCCCGTTTGGGCGGAGGCGAAGCGATAGGCGTTTCTTCTTCAACGATAGACGTCTCCGGCGCAAGGTCCACGAGTCCGGTTTCGGACGTCTGAGGTTCAGCCTGCGTGCTGAAGGCACCATTATCTTGAGCTCCAGAGGAGGGTAGAGACAGGATCATATCGTCCGCGGGCCCGATCACTTCCCCGGAAGTGCCCTGCATGTTGACGCGCATTTCATCGAGCAACTGCTGAAAGTCCAGGCCGAGATACTCCGCGTAATTGCGCAAATAGCCTCGCGCCTGCACCGGAGACGGCACACTGGAAAGATCGTCTGTCTCCAATGCTTGCAGGTATGGCACGCGGATGCGCGTGACCTCGAACACTTTCTCGAGCGTGAGTTTCTGCGCTTCACGCTCTGCCTTGAGTCTTTGACCGATGGTTTGCGTCATGCGAAACGAAACATCACCAGCACCCCATCGAACGGGTATGGACTGGTGATGTCATAGGCGGTTGTAGAGAAATTAGGCTTCCGCGGTTTCGGCCGTCTCGGCGGGCGCTTCAGGCGCTTCTTCTGTTTGCCCACCCTCTTCCATCTCTTCAAGAGCCTCGCCTTCCCGGTGAACGATAACCTTGACTTCGGGAACGAGGTCCATCGTGAGGCGAACGTGAGCCGTAAATTCTCCGAGATTACGGATGGGCTGCATGTCGATCTGCTGTTTCTTGACCTCGTAGCGGGTCTTTTCCTGGAGAGCGGTCGCCACGTCCTGCGTGGTGATAGAGCCATAGAGCTTGCCCGTTTCCCCCGCCTTAGCCGCGAAGGTCAGGGTAACGCCGTTGATACGGTCTGCCAGCTCCTTGAGTTCGGAATTGAGCTCCGTACGGCGGATCTCAGCCTGCGCGCCGATCCTTTCCGCCTGTTTGAGAGCACCGGGTGTAGCCAGTACGGCCAGCCCTTGCGGGAGCAGGTAATTGCGGCCGTAACCGGCGGCAACCTTCTTCACCTCCCCGGCCCGACCTAATTTATGAACGTCCTTGATCAGCATAACTTTCATTTTTCGAGCCCTTTCTTCCAGAGATTAACCGAGCGAAGGGTACTACGCTCGGCGGCGTATTTTATCACAGGTCGCGGAATGGAGCAAAGCAGGCTAGCGGCCCTCCAGCAGGTCCATGTACGCGCCCTCGAGAAGATCACTCCGCTCCAGCCCCAGCCTGTTCATCAGCTCCTCGGCAACGGCCTGCCCCTCCGCGTCACTCTGCCCCGGCTCCAGCACGACCTCCAGCTCTATGAATTGACCGAGCCCCTCGACATCATCCAGATGCACGCGCGTCTGGCCAACGAGATAGAGGTAGCGTGTCTTCTTCACCCGGCCGCGGATCCCGTAGGCGAGCTCAAGAACACGCTGGAGATTCTCCGGATCAGGTGTTTCATAGATATGGTACTCCGAACGCTTCGGGCCCTCCTGGTCGGGACGCGCATAGTAGATGAGCTGCCCGCGGTCCGGCTCGAGCAGGCGTAATTTCAACCGCCCGGTTTCGGTATGGAAAAAGATATCTTCCTGGGGAATCAATTCCATAGGAGCATCGCTCAATAGTTCTGCGCGGCGGCGGATTTCGGCAAGATCGCGGGCCCGGGCTTTGATCTCGATGTTCGATGGCATACTTAAAATGTTTATCAGTAGGTCAGGGCGAGTGCGGAAACGCCTTGACAGGCCAGGGGGCAAACTGCATGACACTTGCCCCGGCCTGCTGCGCCAGGTCCTCAAAGAGCCGGCTTGTACGTGCATCCAGGGGCAGGTATTGAACCAGGTAGAGCTCGCCAAATGATGTGATTGAAACGGTGGAGGAGGACGTGTACTTGATTTCACCGAATTCAGCATGGCGAAAATTGAAATAATCGGCGCTCACCTCCTTATCCTGTTCAACAGACGACACCATCTTCCAGTAACGGTTGAAGAGCGGATACTCTATTGGATTACGAAAGATCTTCATCAGATACTTGAAATAGGGTTTGGCGCGATAGCGCAGGCTGTTCTCTCGAAATGTTCGCATGGAGTTGAGGGCAAAATGATCCCAGTTATCCACGACAAGATTCCGCGCGACCAGATCCTTTCCAAAGTTGAATCGGGCGGTATTGTATCCCCCGGGCACGCGATCGGCCTCCTCGATAAAAGCCGCCGGAACTTTAAAGAACGACAGGATCATCATATTGACGGCAATGACGTCGCCATACACATCGCCCAGAAAGGCCGGGAGCCGTACCAGCCCGGTCAATTCGATCATCTTGTCCAGCGCCTTTCTGGCATTAAAAACATCGGTGTTGACGCCAGCCGAGGCCTGACGGACGATCTGGTTCTGGTCCAGTCCGCTGGCCGCCAGGAAAAACTCGCGGCGCTCGAGCGTGGTCAGTTGGAGCGCATTTGCCAGGCGAAAGAGCAGGTCCGGTTCAAAAAACTTCTTTACGCCCCGTTCGATCTGGCTGATCACCGCTTCGTCCAGATCTGCATATTCAGAGAGCTCAAATTGAGTCCAGTCCAGCTCCTGCCGCAGGGTAGCTAATAATTGTCCAAATTCCTTGCGGTTCATACTGGCGAATATACCATGAACTCAAAAAAATCTTTGACTCAACCCTAAAATTGATTGCTGGATTTTTTTCGGAAAAGGCGGATAATTTATTCATATTTCGTGCAAGAAAGCACTTTTTCTTCGCGATCTGGATCTGCTGAGGGGAAGGATGGCAGGTTCAGTGGGGGATCGGCACAAGGGGGAAGAGGTAATCATGTTGAAACTCCAGTTCTCTGGAGTTTCTTTTTTGGTGACTTAGCCTTGCGTGACTTTAATATACACGGTGTTTTCATGCCCCAACCATCCGGCGACCAGATGGTACAGCGCATAAAGCTCCAGCGCGAAGGGCAGGTAGCCTCCGTAGCCAAGTAATGGCATCTCGAAGATGTGCAGCCAGGCGCCCCACGGGACATGATAGATCCATTTTGGGTAGGAATAGTAATTCCACATTTCCCAGAAAAACGCAGTCAGCAGCACCCCGAGCCAAAGAGCAATCACGGGACGCCAGTCCCCTTTTCCGGTCCAAGATGTAAGGGAGCGATTACCTTTCCAGATATTGATCGGCTCGATGATGAAGAACAGGGACAGCCAGATGAACGGAAAGAAGACCGCCGGCCAGACGAGCATCAAGCCCAGCATCAGCCAGCCCGCGCCGAAGAAGGGAATCGTTGTCCGTTTATCCGCGCCAATAACGGGTCCACGTCCGATACGTTTGACGAACGCAAGGCTGGCGAAGAATTCCGCGCTTCCAAAGACAGCCGGAATGACGGTCGTGAAGCTCAAGGTCGTCCAAAAGGCATATTGCGCAGGCGAGAAGATTTCCGCGCCAAGGTAGGTCCAGTTCTGCGTACAGAGATTGAGCACTTCGAAGATCCACCACACGGGCGCAGAAACGACAAACAGTCCGAGGTACTTGCGCCAGTCACGCGTGAGCAGGGATGTGCCCGTCCGCCAGTACACCAGGCCGTCGATTGCCAGACAATATCCCAGCCACATGGGGAAAAATCCCCAATGCGTGCGTGGACCGCTTAAGGTCCAGTTGAGAAACCAGAAACTGCCGGCCAGGATCAGGCCCAGCCAGCCATGAGGAGGAAACCTGGTTTTTTCGCTCTCGATATTTTTAACTTTTACACTTGTGGTCATTCCCCTAGTTTACACTGAGAAATCCAAACGCGCGCCACATGACCCGCATCAGGCCATGACCGAAATCCGGCTTGAGAAACTGGTTCGGGCACGATCCTGGGATGACCGCGATGCCGTTGGCTCTGCACAACTCCACCGCAAGCTGCGAGACGCTGGTCATGCTCGCGGCAAGGCCGGGCTTGGTTCCCATCATGCAGTGCATCCAGACGTGCTTGATGCCCAGATCTACACATTGCTGGACGATCTGCTCGGTGACTTTCGGGCTGGCAAGGATAAAGACCGCGTCCGGCTTTTCGGGGATGGATTTGAGATCCGGGTAGCACGGCGCACCATCGTAGGTTGGGATACGCGGGTTGATACCGAAAACCTGATAGCCACTCTCCTTGAACTTCTTGTAAGCCAGGTTACAGCCGGTCTCGCACTGGTCCGAAACGCCGACGACCGCGATCTTCTTTTGCGAGAGAAAGTCTTGCACGAGAGTTTCGAGCTCTGTCATGGGAATAATCCTCCAAGAAAAATCGGAGCTTGCGAGGCTCCGATCCGGTGGTTTGAAAAGGCTGCCTCACAGGGACATTCTAAAAATTATAGGCAATCCTGATTTATTAACAAGGTGACAAATATCACCTATGTGATATGGTTTTAGTTAGATGGATAAACCCTTACAGAAACCTCTTCTCCATGGGCAGACCTGGATAGCAGATCATCCGGCTGTCCTTTCAGGGTTCCATCAAGGAAAGCCAGGGTGTACTCGCTGATCAGGCCCAGGATGCGATCCGCCTGATCAGCCAGCGGGAATATCGAAGGCTGGAGCCGCGGCCCGTCTGTAAAACTATCGTGAGCAGCGCCGCCAATGACTACCCAGTACCCCTCGACTATGGATTCAAACCGTTCGATCAGCATTGGATGCATTTCGGATTCCTTGGTAATAAAGAGAAATGGCTGCGTAGGCGGGATTGCCGTTTCCTCCATGGAGAAGGGACCACCTCTCTGCAGACCATCAAAGTTTATACAGGCGCGGAAGCGCGAGTCTGCCTTACAGGCCTCCGAGGCAGTGATGCCTCCCAGGGAATGCCCTCCCACAGCGACCGAGCCCAGGTCTATCCGTCCACTGAAAATTTGATCCGGATCTGTGTTCAGGCCCTCCAATTGATCAAGTGTAAACAACACATCTGCCGTTCTAATTTGAATACGATTTGCAGTATAGACCTGATGCGCCCGTGGTTCCAGCGACCACTGATCCTTGTTATAGGGAGCAACCTCTCCATTCGAAAGCTCGACCGCCGCGACATCGTAAGGATGATTCAATCCGACGACGATATATCCATGACTGGCAATTTCGCTGGCGAGGCTGCTGTAGAACTCGACATTGGTTCCGTTTCCTGGTGACAAGATGAAGACTGGGTAAGGCGCCGGTTCTTCAGCGAGTTCCGCCTCAAGCAGGTTTTGCGAACGGATGAACCGGAGACCCAACACCTCCCACCATTCAACCTCACCGCTCTCGGCAAGTGCTTTTGAGACGGCGGAAAGTCCGGGGAAATATGGGCTTTTGGTGCCCGTTCCGGCTTTTGCGGGGTACCAGACAGTGGCAATCACTTCACGGAAGTCATTCGGGGCTTCGGTCAAAACTTCAGGTCGATAAGTATCGACCCATTTAAAAATGGTTCGGCCTACTGCGTGAGGACCGGTAGGCGCCGGGATCGCAAGTTGCGGGATGACAGACAAGCCCAGTAGAAGCGTCAAAGCCAGCCCCATCATCAACGTGATTTTCAGAAACTTCGATTGCATCCGCGATTGACCTTTTCTACGGTAATTACTTCCGAGAAACATAGCATCTGTGGAGAGACAAATCAACCCTCCAGAGAGGGGTGTTGAATGAGAGATACTATAATCAGTACTTCACGAGAGTTGCAAGAATACTCTCCCAGTTATTTCGTGATCTACTGATAATCATTAAGGAGAATATGAACATCCAAAAAGCATACAACGACTGGGCAGACTCGTACGACGCCGATGAAAATCTGACCCGCGACCTCGATCAGAAGGTGACGAGAGAATTGCTCGCCAACCTGCACTTCGCATCCATCCTTGAGATCGGCTGCGGGACAGGAAAGAACACTTCGTTCCTTGCACAGATTGGGGGCCGCGTCCATGCCGTCGATTTCTCGGAGGGGATGATCGCGAGGGCCACAGAAAAAGTGCGGGCCGAAAATGTCCATTTCTCGCTCATGGATATCACCGAAAAGTGGGACTTCGAAAATCAGTCGTTTGATCTCATCGTCTGCAACCTGGTTCTGGAGCACATCGAAGATCTTTCCTTCGTATTCTCAGAAGCCAGCCGCACTCTGAAAGTAAAGGGAAGATTTTTCATCAATGAGCTTCATCCCTTCAGGCAATATGAAGGCAAGAAGGCGAGGTTTGAGAGGGAAGGGAAAACGGTCGAAGTGGACGCATTTTTGCATCACACTTCAGACTTCATTTATGCCGCACGATCGAATCGCTTCCAACTGGTGAGACTGGATGAATTCTGGCATGAAAAGGATGATAAGAAGCCGCCGCGTCTGATTACGCTGCTTTTCGAGAAGCAGCCTCTTTAGATGTCCAACACATAAAATCGGCTTTCGCGCCAAATTTCGTAGCCCAGAGCAGTGTAGAGCCGTAAGGCGCCCTCGTTCTTCGTGCGCACACCGAGCTGGGCCTCATCCAGACCGTGTTCCTTGAGATAGATCAACCCGGCAGTGATCAGACGGCGAGCGATATTCTTCCCTCTCCAGGCAGGCAAAACAAAAATATATTCCGTAAACCCGATCTTCCTGCCGGATTTCTGGTTCTCTGTTTCATCCCAATAGACGGCCACGTTCCCTACCAGTTGATCTCCATAAAATGCCGCGAAGGTCGTCCCAACTGACCATTGCGGGGACTGCATGAAATACTGCCACTCACCCAGTTCGATGGGAGCATCGGGGAAACATTCATTGCGGGCGGCGACATATGCCTGCTGTTCTGGCTGACTCTCCATCCGCCACGGACGAATCCTCACCCCCTCCAGGGCGGGCAGGGATGAGATTTCCTCCGAGAGTCTACGCCGCATGATGAATATGGTCTCGGTATGCCGGCATCCTCTCGTCGTTACGTAATCGATGCTGGAAGTTTCGGATGGAAGGTATTCAAACGTCAGGCGGATGGGATGTCCGGGGAAATCACGCGCCAGCTCCCGGCTCCGGACGAGGAGGTGCTCGAAGAGTTCATCCTTGATCTCACGGGCGGCGTCCTCTTCGAGAGGGACTTTGATCTCTGCCCAGATTGTATGCGGGAAACTGGATGGCTCGCGGATGAGAACAGGATATAAAGGAGCATACCCCAGTAAGCTCCGAATTTCATCGAACGCACAAAAAACATTCTGTCCGTTCTCAAAACCGGGCGAGAGATAGACCTCACCCGGAATCACTGGCGCATCCGGGTAGGCCCGGCTATAAATCTTCTGCAGTTCTGCAATGGAGGGAAGATCCAAAGGTGTTAAGGGCCTGATTGTGAATTTCTTCATAATGTCTAAGTATAACGCAGACCGAGAAAAGTATAGCGTAGCTGATCAATGATTTCCGAACGAAATTTTCCGGCCAGATTGAAATAAATCAATGGATTACCAAAAATTTTTGCGTTTCACCAAAAGTATTGACAAATCGCAAAATTATTGCTAAGATAGCCGCCATCGGAGTCCCCCAAATGCCTCTCATCCCCCAATCCTGCCCCAGTTGCTCCTCCCCACTCGTCGTCACGCAGCTCAATTGCACCGTGTGCGGCACGGGCGTGGTCGGCAAGTTCGAACTCTCCCCCTTTTTCCGCCTCTCCCCCGAAAGCCTGAAGTTCCTCGAAGTCTTCGTCCGCAACCGCGGTAACGTCAAGGAGATGGAACGGGAAATGGGGGACTCGTACTGGGCGATCCGCCGCCGGTTGGATGAGGTGATCGCCGAGATGGGGATGGAAGCACCCAAAGAAGATGAGATTTCGGCCAGCCGGCAGGAAATCCTGGCGCAGCTCAGCCGGGGCGAGATCAACGTGCAGGAAGCCACCAGATTACTCTCTCAGATAAAAGGAGACCGCTCATGAACGGACAGAAGGAACGCTTAATGGTGTTGGATATGCTCGCCGAGGGCAAGATCACGGCGGAGGAAGCAGAGCAGCTCTTCAAAGCCATGGAAGTGGTGGCGGACGAACCCGCTTCTGGTACGATCCCCGAAGGGGACTCCCCGGAGCTGGTCCCGCCTCTCTCGCATTTGTCTCAGCTGGCGACTCTTCCTACTCCCCCGATTGCCCCCTCAATCCCCGGCCGGCCCTCCGCCAGGGAGCTGATCGCGGCCCTGAAACAGGCGAATATCGACCAGGTGACTCTCAGCGATGTGCAGGAGCTGCAAGCCCACAGGCTGACGGCGGAATACGTCCAGGAGATGCTCGCCCTGGGCGTCAGGCCGGATGACCTGGGCGAATGGATCGATCTGCGCGCCAACGACATCACCCCGCGCTACGTCCGTGAGCTGCGCAGCCTGGGCATTGTCGACCTGGATGTCGATGAACTCGTGGAACTCAAAACGAACGGCGTTTCGGCGAAGTATGTCTCTGCCCTGCACGAGCTGGGATTAAAAGATTTCGATGCCGATCAGCTCATCGAGCTCACCAATCATGATGTTTCTCCAAGATATATTGCCGAACTTCAGCGAGCGGGCCTCCAGGACCTGGATGTGGATGAGTTGATCGAGCTCAGCAACCATGGTGTTTCTGCTAGATATGTTGCAGACTTGCAGCAGTCAGGCTTTACGGACCTTGGCGTGGACGAACTGGTCGAGCTCAGTAACCATGGCGTTTCCTCGAAATATATCCTGGAGCTGCGCGAGCACGGCCTCAAAGATATGAATCTGGACGATATCGTGGAGCTCAGCAGTCACGGCATCTCCCCCAAATACATTGTCGAGCTAAGGAAGTTGGGCTTCAAGGATTTCGATGTGGATGACCTGGTCGAATTGGGCAGCCACGGTATCTCTCCGAAGTTTATCGCCGAGCTGCACAGGCTTGGGCTGAGCGATCTGGAGATCGACGATCTGGTCGAGCTCGGCAACCACGGCGTTTCTCCTGAGTTCATTGCGGAAATGCACCGGCTCGGATTCAAGGACATGGACATCGACGACCTCGTCGAGCTTGCCAATCACGATGTCTCCCCACAATTCATCGCCGAATTGCAGCAAATGGGCTTTACGGATCTCGACACAGATGATTTTATCGAATTGCGAAACCACGATGTCTCGGCAAGCTTCGTCAGAGCCCTCCGTGAATTGGGCCTGACAAATCTGGTTACCGACGAGCTGGTGGAGCTCCGCAACCACAACGTGAGCCCGAGATTCGTGCGCGAGCTGCATGAGATGGGATTCACCAATCTCCCGGTCGACGAGTTGGTCGAATTGAACAGGCATCATGTCACGCCGCGCTTTATCCGTGAGATGCGCCGGAAATATGGCGAAAACCTGACCCTCGACCAGCTGCTCGAAATGCGCAGACGCGGCGTGGACGACGACCTGCTCGAGGAACTCCGCACCGCGGGCGTGAAGATCAATCCATCCAATGGATAAGAAAAAGCGCAGCCTCGAAGAATGGCTCTCTGGGAATTCCCGTGACGGATACCCGGATTTGGGGTAAGAGCATGCGTACGCACGCTCTTACCCCAAATCCGGCACCCTTTCACAGCAAAACCTGAAAAAACCGGTTAAATATACACTGTAAATTTACGGTGTATAATTATTTAAACGATCTCCCTTACAGCCGTTTATACGAACGGAGTCCCGCGCCCAAACCAGCGGCAGCGCTCAACACGGCAACGACGACAAATAGGGAGTTGAAAATTCTGAAATAGCAGTCTTCTGAGCAGCCGCTGATGAAAAATTGAGACAGAGTCTGCGTGACGAGGTAATCCAGCACCGTGCCCACCAGGAGACATAGGACTGCAATTCCAATCCCGGAGAGAATACTGCGGAGGATGTTTTTGCCTTTATCTGGGGTGTTCATGATCGATGCTCCTTGTGTAACCGTAAATTTGTGACCACGGAAGTTCCGATGATACCCCATTAAGCGACAATACCGCGCGTACCGATTAGAGAATAGCCAGCCCGCATTTTATCTCAGGAAAATCACAGTCTCGAAGACGGGTGAGGTCTTCGAGACTGTTTCTAGCATGGATACTCGTCTTAGCGGCCGGCGAACTGAGGACCAAGTGCAGCTTCGAGCAGATCAAGCACGGCCTGATCATCGCCGACGTACAGCACCAGGATACGCCCGGACTTGTAGAAGTGCGGCGCGGCCACCCAGGTGACCATGCTTGTCCCAATGGAGCCGCCATCAGACGAGACTTGCGCGGCCTCGGCCTCCATCGCTTCGGCAGTCTCATACTCAAAGACCTGCACGTCCGCGCCGTTGACCTGGATGATCTGTCCTTTTACGGCAAAGAACACCTGCTCGACGGAGTCACCAGCCTCAACGGTCGCGCCCGCGGCACGCAACGCATCGACCAGGCTGGCCTGATCGTCCACGGAACCAGCCCCTGAGTCCACTGCGGCGGACCGGCCTCCACAGGCCGCCCCGAACAGGGCAAGGAGCAGCAAGCTGCTGATGAGGGAAATTTTGGTTTTCATTTCTGCATCTCCTTTACTCATAAAGTCTTATTGATATAAAACTGACGACCGGCAAAGGAAATGGTTCCCCGGTATTCCCCCTCTCTAGAGGGGTTTGTAATTGACAGATACCAAGATCGCCGAATGATTCATAACCCAGTGCAGCGCGGATGGTCAGTCGTGCCGCGCCTCGCGTCGCCCCACCCCCAAAGAATGGGGACAGGCACCACACGGAGCGTATTACAAATCTCGCTGAGGCTAAAATCACGATTCAAATTCAGGCAAGGGTTCATCAAAATCAGGCCTGATAATCACCTTACCTTTGTCCACC
>DASTFG010000534.1:0-15470 GCA_035708785.1 Anaerolineales bacterium | reverse complement strand
CCATGCAGATGCACAAACCGGTAGACCAGTAAGCTGATCGTTCCAAGGTTGGCAGCATTCAAGGCAATGACGTTGAAGATGCCCATAATAAAATCGGCGCGGTACTGCAGGCGGGCCTGCATCGAGATCCGCACCAATTTGAAATACAGGCGGAGCGCTTCCAGCTTCAGCCTCCCTGCACCACCAGGCGACGGTGCGCCCAATTCCAAAACATGCGGCTGAGGAATACCAGCACGACCAGCCAGACCCCCTGAAAAGCAATTGCCTGGATGGCCTCTGCGCCCGTAAGTCTTCCGATGTAGATAGACATGGGAATGTAATACAGGCTCTGGAACGGCAGCGCGCCGGCCAGCCAGGCGAGGAACGGCGGGAACAACCACAACGGTACGACCTGGCCGCCAAAAAACCTTACCACGCTGTAGTAGGCCCAGTTGATGTGGCGGATATCGAGGGCGACGATGGCAAGGGAACCGATCAGAAAGTTGAGATGGAAGAACACCAGATAACCAAGCGGAAGGCTGATTACGAAAAGGAGTGCAGTCGGAATATCCGGTGGTAATTGCACACCCAGGATAAAATATGCGATCGCCACCGCGGGGACAGCCAGAACCGTCAAGCCGATCAGTGTCTCTCCCACGCTGCGGGCAAGCATATGCAAATGAAAATCGAGGGGTTTCATCAGATCGGTGTCGATCGCGCCCGATTTCACCTGGCGGGCCATATAATGCTGCGGCCGCGACCACATGAAGATCTCGAGCGCCATGCCCAACACGCCATACGTGATCATCTGTTCCATGCTCACCCCGAACGCGCCGGGCCGCTGGGTATAGAGGATCCTCCAGACCCAGTAGATGCTGTACATCCGCAGAAGGATGAGAAAGATCTCCGCGAAAAAATCAAACCGGTAAGAAGCCACAAATTGAAATGCCTGCCGGGTGAAGGCCCAGAAGACTTTCATCGTGCCTCCTTCGCACTGGCTTCCGGCTGGCCTCGATAGATCGTCCGGACGATGGCTTCGATCTCCGGCTCTTCCACCGCCAGGTCAAGGATCGGGAACTGGGCGCTGATATGCCGGATCAGCGTCGAGGGGCTGGTCTCGAAGCGGTTGAAGGCAAACCATTTCTTCCGGCCTTCGCTTTTGACAAGCGTGGCGTGCGGGGCCACGAAGTCCGCGATAGATTCCTCGAACTCGACGACCAGCGTGCGCTGCGTCCCATACTTGGCGCGCATCTGGTCGATATTGCCATCGTAGACGATATGCCCGTGGTCGATGATCATGATCCGCGAGCAGACTTTCTCGATATCCCCCATATCGTGGGTAGTAAGGAGGATCGTCACCTTTTGCTCGCGGTTGATCTGCTGGATGAACGTCCGCAGGCGTTCCTTGGCGACTACGTCCACGCCGATCATGGGCTCGTCCAGGAATAACAGGCGCGGGTTGTGGAGCAGGGCTGCGGCCATGTCGGCGCGCATCCGCTGGCCAAGGCTCAACTGGCGCACGGGTGTACTCCGGAACTCATGCAGGTCAAGCAACTCGTTGAACAGCTCCAGGTTGTGCTTGAACTGGGCCTCGGAGACTTTATAGATATCGCGGAACAGCCGCAGGCTCTCGATAACCGGCACGTCCCACCACAACTGGGTCTTCTGGCCGAAGACTGCGCCGATTTGCCGGGCGTTCTCCATCCGGTTCTTGTGCGGGATGAGACCGTTCACTTTGATCTCGCCGCTGGTCGGGACGAGGATCCCGCACAGCATCTTGATGGAAGTAGACTTGCCCGCGCCATTCGGTCCGATATAACCAACCAGCTCACCTTCTCTGATGTGAAAAGAGATATCGTCCACGGCGCGGGTAGTCTGGTACTCGGCGCTGAACAGCGTCAGCAGGCTGCCGAGAAAACCTTCCCGGCGCTTAACGCGTTTGTAATCTTTTGTCAGATGCTCAACTTGGATCATGGCTGGCTGCATTCGAGTGATTGGGAGTTTGGGTTCTCTGTTGGCGGTTCAAGCCCCACATTCAGATAGGGTATGGGGTCGAGTATATCCTGCAGGGCCGGTTCTTGGGGAAATTCATTTTGATCCCGCGCACGCAGTACGGCGAAATGCACATGCGTCCATCTCGGCCAGAGCGGCGTCCCGCTCCACCGGCCCTGATAACCAAGCAGTTGACCGGCCCGGACGGGAACCCCGGCAGCACCGAGGGCGAAGTCCTCTGCCACATACGAGTCGCTTCCATTCGCCGCAGCCATACTGCCATAGTATGTCCAGACACTTTCCCCGGGATGCAGCGGGTCTTCATGCAGAATCGCAACAGAATCGATCCAATCCGCTTCTCTTGTCAACAAGCCATCTGCCACAGCGTAAACGGGGACCGTGCTCTCGCGGCCCTGCCCGAAGAAATCGAGGCCGCCGTCCCTCCACTGGATGCCCAGGGTGCCGTCGCCGGGCAACCGCCAGGCCGCGCCCGGGCAGGCGGTAAGACCGGTGGGACTTGTGCGCTGCGGGGCTGCATACACTTTGTTATCTGCCACGATGTCGATCAGGGTATACGATTGATCGATCGTGGCCAGCATCTCCTGCGTCCAGCGTTCGTTGGCCCAGGGGCGATCATAGATAATGATGGCGGCAAACTCTTTGTTTTCGATGCTTTCCAGCAGAGGGGTTTGATCCCACTTTCCCGCCCAGGCCAACTGGGTCACCTCAAACGGCTGGATAACCAGCGGCCGTCCCTGCAGGGTGAGCATCCCCATATACTCATCCGCCAGGATCGGGCCGGAGGTTTCGGCCACGATAGCCTCCAGCTCGCTCAATTCCGCCCTGGCAGCCCGGCGCTCGCGCAGATCCCAGGTGTTATCTTCCAGCATGGTATCCATCATGTGCCCGACCGCGAACGCCAACAGAACGATGAGGGCTGCCCGCAAACTATGCACAGATAGATGGACGCGGCTCCACGCAATAACGGCGCCCGCCGAGAGGCTAAGGGCGGCGCAAAATTCCAGAAGATAATTTACATTCGAGCCGATTTTGCCGATCGTCGCAGCTGACAATGTAGCGCCGATAAGGTAAGGAGCCGCCAGCGTCCAAAACGGATTCCAGCGCGGGAGGAGAAGGAGCGAGGCCACACCAAAGATCAGCGGAATTAGCGCGGCATCGCGGAAACGATCCCAGTTAGACCCCAGGATTTCGATCTTGAACTCATTGACGTTGGCGGTCACAATGTTGAAGAAGAAGCCGCCGTCCGTAAGGATGTTGAGCAGGAGAAACAGGACCAATCCCAGGCCGCCGACCATGAGCGCAAGCCTGAGCGCCTGGCGCCAGTCGCGGGCCAGCAGCCAGACGAACGCGGCAAGCGGCGCGGCGAGGCCGTAGGACTGGCGAGTAAAGATAGCTGCGACCAGTAGCAGCGCAGCGCCGACCAGCCGCCATGTGGAAACCGGCTTCCAGACCAGAAGACAAAGCCCGCCCAGGCTGAGGGCGAGTGCAAGCATATCGATCCGCAGGAGCGGAGACCAGTACACGACGAATGGGAACGCCAAAAAGACCGAGCCCGCTGCCAGCGCGGCAAAGCGGTCGCGGGTGGGCGCGTACACGATCAGCATGAGCAGGATGCCCGCGGCCCAGGCAGAGAGGGCTGAGATGACTCGTCCGAAGAAAAAGGCCCTCTCAGCGCCGAATATTCCAACGCCGATGGCCACCAGGGAAACATATACGGGCGGATAATTGGAGATGGTGTAGGGCGTTGCGGAAATATCGGCTCGATAAATGTTTTGTCCGGAAGCCAGGCGCATGGCCTGGTCGACGAGCGGCGCCTCGCCGTAGTCCAAAGAATAACGATGGGGGACCGCCAGAAACTGATACATCAGGCAGACGAACAGGGCGAATGTCGAAAAAATGAGGAACATGATTCTGGCCCCCTCATCGAGAATAGGCCCCAGAGATGCATCGATTTTCCGCAGTGGTTGCATCATGGGATTTTACCTTACAACGGAGCAACCATTCTCTGCGCCGTCCGCCCGCGGTGATGGATTACGATGGCGCACGCGGCCGACATCAGCACGATCACCAGGCTATAGGCGTACTGAAGAGTAAGAAGATCGGCAAGCCAGCCCAAAAGGAGCGGGGCCGTCAGCAGGGCTGTTCCGACGCCCAAGGAAACCCGCGCGCTGGCTTGGTTGGATTGGTCTGCCGCCAGGCCCATTGCGATAGACAAAGTCAACGGGTACAGGTTTGCGATGCCCAACCCGGTGATGAACAAGCCGATAATGTTAAGAGCTGCCAGGGGTGCCAGCCAGAAGATCAGGAAACCGATCAACGTCATTATTAGCGCAATGAGTAAGAGTGTTAAGCTTGCCCAGCTGCGCGTCAGGCGGCTGCCTGCGATCCGCCCGATCAGCATGGCGGCCGGAAAGGCGCTGAATCCCAGAACTGCATGGGTACGGCTTAATCCGGCGACGGTATCAAGAAAATCTGTCGCCCAGACGACCATCGACATTTCGACCGCAACCACGAGAAAGAGCACGATCCAATACAACCAGAAGGAAGGCAGAAGACGGCCGCCGGTCTCAGCAGGTCGAGTCTGCACGGCACCTTCTGGAATGGACTGGCGGTGGAAGTTGGCGGCCAGGAGCAATAGGAGAAGGATGACCGGAACGGATATCGCACGCCAGCCAACTCCTGCACCCTGCAGACCCCCGATGACAAGAGGTGTCAGGGTGGCGCTCAGGCTGGCGGCCACATTGGCTTCGGTGATGGCAATTGCTCTGCGCTCGGTATACCGGTCCGCCAGCAGGGCCTGGATCATCACCTGCGTGAGCGAACTGCCAACTCCCATTGCAAGGACGGCGATCAAAGCCACTTCGAAATGGCGGCTCAGCGCCAAAAAGACCACACCTGCCCCGAGGCCGAGCGCGCCGCTCCAAAAGACAACGCGGCGACTCCCCAGGCGGACGAGCCGATCGCCGGTCAGGCCGGAAAGGATCAGGCCCGTTGCCAGCGCTGCAGGGAGAAGCCCGCCCAGTGTGTAATTCAGGCCCAGCTCCGTCCGCAGGAATGGCATCAGCGGACCAAGCATGGATTGTGAAAACCCAATGTAGGCGAGCATGGCATAGGCCAGCCAGGTTAGGCGGTCACGGACAAAAGGCTGCGTCGAAGACAGCGGCATAGACGGAATTTGAGGGGAATTACTCCGAGCGTTCTTGCTGTGCAGGAGAGCCTGCAAGATGAGGAGTTGCCTGCGAATTCTGGGCGGCAAAAGCGGTCTGGATCTCCCGGTGCAGCTGGATACTCTCCAGGAATGTTTTCCGGTACGGGCTTCCGGCGGGAATCAAGTCGTGCTTGCGCATCATCTCCGCGTAGGCGCGCTCCAGGAATTCAGCCGCCTCCACATCCCGATCGTTTGCCGCCAGGGCCTGGCTGTGACGATAGAAGATCTCTTCGCTGGTGCACTCCACTACCTGCACGAAGCCAAATTGCTGGTAAATGTTCAACGCAGACTGTGAGGATTCCAATGCCTGTGCGAGATGAGTTTGGCGCTGGGTGCTCATCTTTTTGCGCCTGGCGAAGTACTGCGCCATTTTTAAATGTGCAGCAGAGGCTTCACAGGCAGCCGCCATATGGTATTGCTGGGAAACCAGGTTGCCCGCGGCCATTTGCTGGATCTGTGAGGTGATGTCCAGAGCCAGCTGTAATCGATGTCGATCCCCCAGTGTGTTATAGAGGATAGCGGTGACAAGGCCCAGCCCCGCGCGTCCAATATCGAACACCACCTTTTCTTCCAGGGGGCGAGCGAGCTCGAGCGTCGCCAGCGCTTCGCTGTGCCGTCCCAGCGCCGTCTGGATCTGTGCAATGCGCAGGAGAGGAAACAGCCTGTCGGTAATGTTTTCCCAGAAGTGAAGTGTCTGCAGTTCCAGTTCCAGGCCGGCTTCGTAATCCCCCAGATAGAGAGCCTGGATTTGACCGCAGGCCATGAGGGCGTTTCCTTCTACAATGCGATGACCGATCTCCCGGCTCAGGCGGACTCTTTCCTGCTCATATTCTGTCAACTGCCGGTAATAATCGCCATCGCGCTCGAACTGCTGGCCGATTGCCTGGAGCAGCGGGAGTTTGGTGGCTTTATCATTCAAGGCCTCAGAGCGGGCAAGAGCTTCCTGGAGATATTCCCGCCCGCGCGGTAGATCATCGACGCCATACTTGCCGCTAACGGCAAGCAGGAGGTTGACCTCGGTTCTGAGGTCGCCGAACTGTCTGGCGAGGGAAAGCGCGCGTTCCGCCAGTTCCCGCCAGCTGGGATCGTTGAGCGTAAACCGGATGTTGGCGACGCGCGTCAGGCTGCGCATCTCACGCTTTTGATCGCCCAGTTGCTGGGCCAGGGCCAGCGCTTCCTCGGCCATTTCCAGGCCCGGGATCAGTTCCTGGCGGTTATCTCTCAGGATCTCCGCCTGGGCGATCAGTGCATCGATCAGCCAGATCGGGTCATCGGCCATCTGGCGCGCCAGGGGTAAGAGCGCTTGCGTATCTGCGCGCGAAGCATCGATCTGTCCGAGCTGATAATGTACGCGACGCCGGCCGCTCAATACTTCGAAGCGCTGCGCCTGGATCGCCCGGTTCTGTTCTGCGGATCCAGTCCCAGCCTCGAGTCGATCCAGTAGTTCCATGGCCCGGTTGTAGTACTGGAGGGCCTCGCTGCCGGCGTAAATCTCGTGGGCGCGTTCTGCAGCCAGGATTGTGTAGAAGAGCTCCTTCCTGATGTTGCCTGCACCCCGGTAATGATAGGCAAGCATCCCATCGGAGTTGCCCAAAACATCCGGGTTGTCCAGGTTTTCGAGGTATTCAGCCGCTTTGAGATGATAGACCGCTTTCTGAGCGCTGAGCAGACTGTCGTAGGCCGCGTCACGGATGAGCGGTGACCGGAAGAAGTACTGCATCCCCAAACCGGGAACGCGGCCACTCTCCTGAATGAACTGTGTTCTCTGAAGTGCCGTAATATCGGATTTCAGCGTACGGGTTTCGTCCAGCAATGTCTGGAGCATATCAAGCCAGAACACAGGACCGATCACAGCGGCGATCTGGAGGACCAGCCGCTCCTGGGGCGAGAGGCGGTCGATGCGCGCCACCAGGAGCCGCTGGAGACTGTCAGGCAGATCCAGGGTTGTCACCGTGCGTGTGACGCGCCATGGGCCATTCTCCCGCTCGCGGACGAGGACGCCTTTGGCAATCAGGGAACGGATCAGCTCCAGGATGTAATAAGGGTTACCGCCAGCGCTATGGATGATCAAATTGCTGGTTTCGGGAGGTAAAATCTGTGGACCGATGAGGTGGTCGATCAACTCCTGGCTTTGCGCCTCCGTCAAAGGCGGCAGGGCGACGCTTGTCAAACGGTGAGGATACTCGGCCTCCAGGTAGTGGTGGAAGGCCCAGATGGGAGAGTCGCGTTCAGGACGGAATGTGAACAGCCATAGAAGCGTTTCACTGTCAGAAATGGGAAGGCAGTATTTTAAAAGGGCCAGCGAGGATTCGTCGGCCCATTGCAAGTCTGAGAACGCCAGCACAACCGGGCCGCTGCGGCTGGCAGCCTCGATCCAGCCGCGAACCGCAAGGAAGAATCGCTGGCGTAGTCCTTCACCATCCAGGTGCCTGACCTTTTCGGTAAAGGCTTCCTCCAAGGGTAACCCGAGAAAGGTCGCCAGATAAGGGTAATACTCGTCGAGCTGTTTTCCCCATAATGCCTCGGCACGCCGCCGGAGCAAAACGCGTTTTTCCTCCTTCGATTCGTCCAGGCGCATGCCCAGCCAATCGTGGAACAAATCCAGCCACACCGAGTACGGCCAGCTCTGGCTGTAAGAGCGACAGCGCCCGCGTATCCAGGTCAGGGCCGTTGGTTTGTGTGATTCACCCGGATGCGCTTCCGCCAGCAGTGCCTGGCGGTGCGCGAAGTATTGTCGCACTTCATTCATCAGGAAGGATTTACCGCCGCCTTCATCGCCGGTTACGAGCGCGATCCCACCCTTGCCCTCGAACAGTCCTTTGATGCTTGATTTCAGCGCCTGAAATTCGGCCTCATGCCCAATGCGCGGGATGGAGCTGGGAAAGGTTTGCCCGTGCGGCAAATCTTCGTGGTCCGCGAGGTAGGCCTGGGGCTGATAGACCGCGATCGGCTCGCTGACTCCCTTGACCGAAATCCTGCCGAGCGGCAACCACTCGAATTGCGACTCCACCAGACGATACGTCCGCTCGCTCACCAGGACGGTGCCCGGTTCCGCGGCGGTCTCCAGCCGGGAGGCGATTGCCACGGCGATGCCCATCGCCGTTTCCTCCCATTGCTGGCGTTCACCTGCACTGGAGACGATCACTTCACCCGTGTTAATGCCCACGCGCATCTGCAAATCCGCGGCCTCATCCTGTTCCCAATCACGCAAATAGAGTCGAAGGGCACGCTGCATGGAGAGCGCCGCAAGAACGGCCCGTTCCGGATCATCCTCGTGTGCGGAAGTCGCTCCGAAGAACGCCACCAGCCCATCGCCTCGGAACTGGCTGACTTCCCCGCCGAAGCGATTCACCTCCGACTCCAGAGTGTGGAGGATGCGGTGCATTCGTTCCACCCAGCCTTCCGTGCCGACTTTCTCCAGGAGATTTGTCGATTCGGTCAGGTCGGTGAAGACGACGGTCACGACCCGTCGTTCACCCTCCAGGGGAGGAGCTGTAACCGGGGGAAGCGGCTCGGCCTCGGTCGCTGGCAGGAGAGCCGGCGGCGCGATGGCAGGTGAGGCGGGCTCCCGGTTGAGACGTGTACCACACATCCCGCAGAAGCGAAAGTCGAGCGGATTGGCAAAACCACACTCGGGACAGGTGACCGATAGGCGCGCCCCGCACGAACCACAAAAGCGCATATTGGCCGGATTTTCAAAACCACAGGTCGGGCAGTTCATATGCCGTTAACTATAACAAAAGATGGGCGCGTCCGCCACGGATGGACGCGCCCTGTGGGCTTTCCATAACATCAGGGTTGTGACTATAGAGAATCCAACGCGCGACGGAATCGTTTGGCCAGTTCCTGCAGAATCGTAATGGACATGTCCGGATCCGTATCCCGCAAAGCCGCCAGGAAATCCCAGCGCGTCAGGGCGAGACACTTCGTCGGCTCGGAGGCAACGACAGAAGCCGTACGCAGGCCGTCATCCAGCAAAGCGAGCTCGCCAAAAAAGTCGGTCGGGCCGAAGGTATTGACCTCTACCCTGACGCCGTCGGAACGCTCGCGGAAGGCTTCGGCTTTACCCGATACGACAACGAAGAAACCCTCGCCGCCCTTGCCCTGGCTGACAATCGGCTGTCCAGAGTCATACTGGCGCTCGACCATCCGCTTGGCCAGGTGCTCAAGTTGACGATTGTTCAGACTATGGAACAGCGGTACATTTTGCAGAAAGCCAACAGTTTGTTTTAGGTCATTCATGTTCTCGCCTTTTCTGTCGGGCCGGCAAAGTTCGACCTTCCGGCTCCAACTGCTAGGATGTCAATTCACCGATGAAAATTTCACGCGGCGTAATCTTTAATGCTTCGGAAGACAGGGACTCACCCGCGAGCTTATATGTGGAAAACAGACATTTCACATCCCGCGCTGCCAGACCGAATTTCAGGTCATGGGCCTTATCGGAAAGATTCAATATCACCAGACAGGTTTGCCCAGTATCCCGGCTCCGGCGCAGGAATGCAAAATAATCCTCGGATGTTTCGTCCAATGGCGTATAGTCACCAGCTATCAAGGCAGGCGTTTGCTTACGCACGCGCAACAGTTTCCTGTAGAAATTCAACATGGAGTCCGGATCATTCTGCTGTTCCGCGACATTGATGCCCTGTGCATAATTCGGGTTGACCGGGAGCCAGGTGCTCACCCCTTCCGGGCTGAACCCTGCATTGGCAGCATTACTCCACTGCATCGGTGTGCGGCAGCGGTCGCGGCTCATATCGGCTGCCAGCACGAGCGCCTCGTCCGGCGGCATGCCATCGGTCACAATCCCGTTGTAGAACCAGACTGCCGGCGGATCGCGAAAGAGATTGATATCTGTGAGCCGGTAATCGGTCATGCCAATCTCCTCGCCGTTGTACAGGAACGGTGTGCCGCGCAGGGTGAGCATGAGCGCGAGCGCAGCCCGGGCAATGGCGTCATCGTTCTGTCCATCTCGGTAGCGGCTATAGACGCGCGTGGAGTCGTGGTTGTTGAGCGTATTACAGGGCCATGCGCCGGGCGGCAAAGACGCCAGGCGTTCCCGCTGGTTTGCCCGGATCCAGGCGGGCGTGAGGCGGTTCGTCCTCATGAGCGGGAAATTGAAGACCATATGCAGCTCATTGGAACCATCGCCGTGATACAGCACATTATCGTTCTCACCGACCAGCACCCGGTCCGGATACTCGTCGATGACGCAGCGGAGCTCCTGCATCAGTTGGTGAACACCCTCCTGTTCAACCTGGTATTCAAAAATCAATTGCCATAGCTGGACCAATTTTTTGTCCGACCGGTCGGGGAACCCGCGCTTGAAGATGCGTCGCATCTCCTCTTCCGTCATGTTAGAGCGCTGATCAGGCAGCTCGGGATGCTCGAAGATCGTGCCGATCGCGTCCAGCCGATAGCCGTCGACACCCATATCGAGCCAGAAGCGGATCGCCTGCCACATGGCTTCCCTGACCTCGGGGTTGCGCCAGTTGAGATCCGGCTGTTCCTTGAGGAAGAAGTGATAGTAATACTGATTGTTCGCCGGATCGTATTCCCAGGCGGGGCCTCCGAAAGGGGAGACCCAGTTATTCGGCGGGCCGCCGTCCGGTGCCGGATCACGCCAGACGTACCAATCGCGTTTCGGATTCTCGCGGCTGGAGCGGGACTCGATAAACCATTGATGGAGGTGAGAGGTGTGATTGAGGACAAGATCAAGGATTACCCTCATCCCGCGTCGGTGTGCGCCGTCGAGGAAGCGCTTGAAATCGTCGAGGGTCCCGTACTCGGGCGCCACATCCGTGTAATCCGAGATGTCATACCCGACATCGAACTGCGGCGAAGGGAAATGAGGCGAGAGCCAAAGGGCATCGATGCCAAGGTCGGCCAAATAGTCGAGCCGCTCCGACATGCCGATGAAGTCACCAATCCCGTCGCCGTTGCCATCGGCGAAACTGCGTGGATAGATCTGGTAGAACACTCCCGTTTGCCACCACTTCAAGTCTGCCATGCAATGCTCCAGTTACAAAATATAGTAGAGGACTAGAAGGCTCAGCTCAACTGCAATCGTCCATCCGAACAGCCGCCAGGACTCTGGCTTGCCAACTCTTTTCAGGTGATACTCCGTACTGGCGATGATAAAGATCAGAAAGAGCAGCCCAAGGATGAAGACCCATCCGAGGGAAGCCGTTGTTGCTTCATCCACACTGCCGCCAAGACGAACACGAATCAGGGCAATGATCTGCGTGAGAAAATAAATTCCCTGCAGGCCGAGTGCAAACGAGACCAGCCATAACACGACCGCCAATATGCTGGTTGCAACTTGCCTTGGCTGTGGTTCTGCGTCCATTGCGCGTTTATTTCCCTTCTAGCTGCAGCTCCTCCGCCCGGTGGCAGGCCACAAAGTGATCCGGTTTGAGTTCCCGGAATTCCGGCGTTTTCAGTTTGCAAATCTCCTCGGCATAGCGGCAGCGGGGGTGAAAATAACAGCCGCTGGGTGGGTTGGATGGGTCTGCCACCTCACCCTGCATCACGATCCGTTCCGATTTGTAGAGCGGGTCGGCAACGGGCACGGACGACAGCAGCGCTTCCGTATAGGGATGAAGCGGATGAGAGTACAATTCCTCAGCGCTGGCCATTTCGGCGATCTTGCCAACATACATCACTGCGACACGGTCCGAAATATGCTGGACAACGCTCAAATCGTGCGCGACAAAGAGGTAAGACAGGTTAAAGTCCTGCTGCAAGTCCTGCAGCAGGTTCAGGGTCTGTGCCTGGATGGAGACGTCGAGGGCAGATACGGGCTCGTCGCAAATCACCAATTGCGGGTTAAGTGCCAGCGCGCGCGCGATGCCGATGCGCTGGCGCTGCCCGCCCGAAAACTCATGCGGGTAGCGGCGCAGGTGATCGGGGCGCAGCCCAACCCGTTCCAGCAGCCGGACGATGACCTCCTCAGTCTCCCGTCCCGTGTCCAGGCCGTGAATCTCCATGGGCTCTGCGACGATATCCGAGACCGTCATACGCGGGTTGAGGGAATTGATCGGATCCTGGAAGACCATCGAGATCTCCCTGCGGATGATCTTCATTTGATCCGGCGAAAGATCGATCAGATTCACCATCTGCCCGCCTCCATTGGAGGACAGCGCACGGGAGTTGAAGAGTACCTGGCCGGCAGTCGGCTCGTAGAGGCGGATGATCGAACGGCCAGCCGTGCTTTTGCCGCAGCCGCTTTCGCCGACCAAACCCAGAGTCTCGCCCTGACGGACATAGAAGTTCAGATCGTCCACGGCCTTGACATAACCCACCGTCTTTCTGAGCAGCCCCTTCTGGATAGGAAAGTACTTCTTCAATCCCTTAACTTCCAGCAGGATGTCGTCTTTGGCTTTGGTTTGTGCCGGTTGGATTTGGGGTTCAGCGGCCATGCTCATACCTCCTCATAAAGTAAACAAGCGGCATAATGGTCTTCGCCAACCTTGGTCCAGCTTGGCACAATTGTGTCACATTTGCCTGGCATGAACATCGGGCAGCGTGGATGAAAGACGCAGCCGGTCGGGAGATTGAAAGGATCGGGAGTCATGCCCGAAATCGAGGCCAGGCGCTCGCCCTTGTTCTTTTTACCAAGTTTGGGGATCGACCTGAGAAGGGCCTGGGTGTAGGGATGCTTGGCATCCTTAAAAAGCTCGACCACCTTGGCTTGCTCGACTGCCTTACCCATATACATCACCACGATTTCATCAGCCATGCTGGCAATGACGCCCAGGTTATGCGTGATGAACATAATGGCCATGTTGACCGATTCCTGGAGCTCACGCATGATGTCCAAAATCTGGGCCTCGATGGATACATCCAGGGCTGTCGTGGGTTCATCGGCGATTAGCATCGCCGGCTCGCACGAGAGCGCGATGGCGATCATCACACGCTGGCGCTGGCCGCCGCTCAACTGGTGCGGGTAGCTGTCCACGCGCTGGTCGGGTTTGGGAATACCGACTCGGCCCAGCATCTTGATGGCGATCTCTCGGGCCTCCTCTTGGGTTATGTTTCGATGTGCCATAACCTGTTCCGCAATTTGATCACCCACTTTGCGAACCGGGGTCAAACGGTGCAGGCTGACCGCTTCGTTGATGTGTATTCCAGCAGTATACACGGGTGTGAGAGAGCTCATGGGTTCCTGAAAGATCATACCGATCTCTCCCCCACGGATCTCGCGGATG
The DNA here is from genome assembly GCA_035708785.1 of Anaerolineales bacterium. Classification (GTDB taxonomy): domain Bacteria; phylum Chloroflexota; class Anaerolineae; order Anaerolineales; family Villigracilaceae; genus Defluviilinea. The sequence continues at coordinate 2,063 of DASTFG010000534.1, read as the reverse complement.
GTCTTCCCATCCGGATCCAGCTCGGTTATCTCAACAACATCATCTAATTGCGAATGGCCATTGCTCTTCACGCGGCGGTGATAAACAATTTTGCCATTCGTGATCTTGCCCGGTCTTGGGATCATGTTTAGGATAGCGCGGGCTGTCATGGATTTGCCGCAGCCGCTCTCACCGATCACGCCCAGCGTCTTTCCACGCTGGATGGTGAGATTAAGTCCGTCCACTGCCTTCACAATCCCTGCGCGGACGTCGAACTCGACGCGCAGGTCTTTGACTTCGACTAAGGGTTCCTTCGTAGTTTCGCTCATTGGTCTCTCCTTAATTAACGGGCGCCGTACGGGTCCAGGGCATCGCGCAAACCATCGCCGAGCATATTGTAGGCAAGGATTGTGACCAGGATAAAGGGCACGGTCCACAGTTCCCAGGGGGTGGTGTGGATGGCGCGAACGGTTGCGGCATCGAACAATAGTACCCCCCAACTGGTCAGTGGAGGGCGCAAGCCCAGGCCCAGCCAGCTCAGGGCCGTCTCTGCCAGGATCATACCCGGGATGGCCAGGGTGGCGATCACGACAACATGGCTCATTGTGCCTGGTAATAGATGCCGGAACATGAGGCGTGTATCGGAGGCCCCGGCGCTCTTGGCTGCCAGCACATACTCACGTTCGCGCAGGGAGAGGATTAATCCACGCACCTGCCGTGCCAGTCCGCCCCAGCCTACAAACGAGAGGATGATTGAGAGTATGAAGAATACGGCAAGGGGTGACCAAAAGGTGGGGATCGCCGCCGCCAGCGCCATAAAAAGCGGGATTTGAGGAAAGGCGTTGAGGAACTCGGTCGTACGCTGGATGACCTGGTCGACCGCGCCTCCATAAAAGCCTGACATCACTCCCAGTACGGTGCCAAAGAGGATGGTCAGGACCTGACCGATCAGGCCAATCGTCAGCGAGAGCCGCCCACCGTACATGATGCGCGTGAACCAATCGCGCCCCAGCGCATCAGAGCCCATCAGCAAGACGATCGCGTCCGGATCGCTCTGCTGATCCACACCATACAGGTGAAGATTTGTGGGGATGAGGCCGAGTAGTTCGTATGGGTCGCCGCGCACGAAGAAATAGAGCGGATATACACGTGTGGTATCTTCAACGTAAGTCCGTGCTCGTGTCGCGAAGTCGAGTTCCTGCTCCAGGCCGTAGACGAAGGGGCGCGCATGGAATTGTCCCGCTGCATCGACAAAGCGAATCTTTGTAGGAGGTGCTTCTACATACTTCGACGAGCGCGCCAAAGCGTACGGGGAAATAAACTCAGGAATAGCCACAAAGGATATATAGAAGGCAATCAATAGAATGCCGCCAACAACGGCCGTGCGGTTACGCTTGAACTTCCACCACACCAGGCTCCAGTAACTCTGGCTCACCTGCTTTTGCTTCGAGGCAGGGGTGGTCACTGGTTGGGTTTGTTCTGCAACAGTCATATTCTTTTCTCCTGTCACCATGTAACAATAATCTTCAGCGGCCCCGCTGTTGGGCCAGCGATTCGTAGGGATAGGGCAGGGGCAGGGCGGAGGCCTGATCCAGCCGGCTGACCTGTTCGGGCGTCAAAGACCAACCGGTTGCCCCGAGGTTATCTTCGAGGTGAGCCAGGGTGCGCACGCCCAGGATCGGCGCCGTGACGGTGGGTCTCTGCAGCAGCCAATTCAACGCAACTTGCGCGGGAGTCTTTCCCACTTCATCTGCAACGGCCAGCAAGGCGTCGATCACCTGCCAGGTACGTTCATTCGCGTAGACATCCCAGGATTCGCTCCAGCCTTGTTTGGCGGCCTCGTCGATGCGTGTGTCCGGAGGCGGCGCGGACATGCCCCGGCGGTATTTGCCGCTCAGCCAGCCTCCGCGTAACGGACTCCACGGAATGACGCCCACCCCCTCGGCTTCACAGACCGGCTGCAGTTCCCATTCGAAGGACCGGTCGAGCAGGTTATAAAGAGGCTGCAGACAGGAAAACGGTTCGCCTCCCTGCTGGCGGCTGAGGTCGATCGCCTTTTGGAGCTGGTAGCCTGCATAGTTGCT
>DASTFG010000533.1:0-5114 GCA_035708785.1 Anaerolineales bacterium | reverse complement strand
ATCGAATCAAAATCAATAATGTTATGGGATGTTTTACTTAATTTTAAGATAAGGAAAAAGTATCATGTCACTCTGAGGAAGAGGCGCCTCGCGCCGCGACCGAAGAGTCTCGCTCGTACGGTTTGAGATTCCTCGCCGCTCTTTCGCGGAACGAAGGATTGCGGCTCAGAATGACATCATTGAGGGAGTCGATCAACCTCGCCACCCACAGCCACAGACGGGCATGTCTCCATGCAATCCATGCTTTTCGGGAATCATTCTTTTCAACGTGACTATTGCTGAACAAAGAATCCTGATAGAGCGCGGTCAACATCTCGATATCCCGCCGGACGCTCGAGAACAGGTTTGTGAATCGCGAATTGTTTCCCAGATTGTCGATGCGGCTCACAAGTTTTCGCATGAACTCATACGCGGTCTCTGCCCGCGCCCGGTCGCCGGCCAGCGGACGTCCGAGGCGGTAGAGCCTGCGGTAGATCCGTTCAATGGCGGCCTCGGGGGCGAGGCGCATCAGCCACCAGCCCTCGAGGAAGGTGAAGTAGAAGAAGGCAAGGACGAGAATTCCGGCAAGCGGCGAAAGCCAGTAGAGGGCCCGTTCGAGCCGGAAGCGATACAGTAATTGTGAAGCGCTGGATTCCTCTTGCCCGCCTCGAGCAAGGATTTCCTCAGTAAGCGTGCGCTCGATCTCCGGCTGTGCGGCGGTCGGCTCGAACTCCACCCAACCGATCTCCGGGAAGTACACCTCTACCCAGGAATGCGCATTTAGCTCGCGCACCACATACTGCGCGTTGGGCGCATCGTACGAACCGGAGGAATAACCGGAGACGAAGCGGGCGGGAACCCCGCTCGAGCGGGACAGCACGACCATCGCAGTCGCGTAATAGTCGCAGTAGCCCTTCTTCAAATCGAACAGGAAGTAATCGGCGACATCCCGACTCGGAGGCGGCGCAGGTACTTCGAGGTCGTACGGGTACGTCCGCAGGTAGGCTTCGATGGCCCTGGCTTTGTCATACGCATTGTCTTTTCCACTTGTGAGCTCACGGGCGAGATGATGCACGCGGGGTGGCACAGACCTGGGCAGGTAGAGATAGCGCTCCCGGATATCCTCCGGATAATTCGTCGAGGCAGCGCGCAGTTCCTCGACAGTTGCAGCCGGGATGTAGGCATCCGCTTTGTAGGAGTCCGTGCTGCTGAGCGCGGCGAACAGGTCTGCTGCGAGCAAAGCCGATCGGTCGGCGAACAGGCTGGAGCCGGGCCGGACGCGCCAGTTTGCCGTAAACGGGATGTCCGTGCTGAACAGGATCCCGCTCCAGAACAGCCTCCCTTCCGGCTCCATCATCTGCACATCGAGCTGCAACAGCCGGTAGCCGTCGAGCAAACCGGGGATGAGCGGCGTGTTGGCTTCCACCGTTTGCGGCGGTGCAGAGCTGGTGACCCAGCCCGCGCCGACATAGGTATCGAAAGTCGTGCTGCGCCAGTAATAGCGCGGCGGCGGACTGGCGATGAGCGCCGGGTCCGGGACCGGAGGCAGCTCGCCCGTACGGATCGTCATGACGATCTTCTGCGACTGGGCGTATCCGCCGCTCAGCAAATGCTCGCGCGGCAGAGAGGGCTGCTGCACGAAAATATTGCCCGCTGGGGCGGCCGGCTGCTGGACTCCGAGCAGGTCCGCCGCCCGGTTCTCGGAGGCGCGGTCTCGTTCCCGGAGAAAATCCCGGATCTCGCGCCAGGAGATAGAGGGCATGATGAAGGCCATCACCCCGAGCCCGATCGCCAGCAGGATCACGGCCTGGGCGGTGTCATAACGGATGCTCTCCGAGTAATCCACTTTGCGCTTTTCCCACTGCCAGGTGTGGTTCCGGTAGTTCCAGATCCCCATCAGCAGGAGTAAGAGGAAGACCAGCAGCCAAAGCGTTTCGATCTTGTACTCGCTATAGGAGATGACCGCCGCCAGCAGCGCGATGGCGGGCAGGAGGGACGCGACTGGGTTCCGGCGTCCCGTGAACCCACCCATCCAGGCCGAGATCAGCCACAGGATCAGGGTCCAGGCCATGCCCCGTACGAGCGGATCGTTGACCGTTACATTTCCATCGAGGCTGATCAACCAGGTCTGGACGCGCGCGGCGAGCGCCGAAGAAGCCTGCGTAATCACGAGCCAGGCCTCGGGGATCACCGCAGTTTCGATGGGAGTACCCGACTCGAGCGCAGGGGTAACCTGCGGGAGGACCGCGAGCAGGGCGCGGCCGAGATCGAGCAGGGGAGAGGCAAGCCGTGCCCCCAGGATCCACACGCCGAGGAGACCCACCGCGGCGACAGCGGCCGAAGCCGTGATGCCGCTTAGTTCTGTCCTGCTTAATCTGAACCCAAGCAGCGCGGCCAGGAGGCAGACCGCGAAGAAATAGCGGGTATCCGTACTCCGCAGCGAGGCGGAGACGCCGTATGTGAGGACATACAAAGCGGCCCCTGCCAGGAGCAAACCCAGGGCGTCCGCGGTGAGGATCCGTCTCAATACGCGCTCTGTCATCGCAGGCCCCGCCAGTCCTCCTGGGCAGAGCGCACCGGGATGGCCTTGCCTGTCGGCAAGATGCGCCACTCCCATTCCCCTTCCTGACCCGGGCGGGCCTCTGGCCTGTCCAGCAATTCCCTGGGGATCACATGACACGGAACACCCATGGATTGCAGCGCCCCGGAGACTCCCGAGGCAGGCGGGCCGCCGCCGAACGAAACCGGGTCGAGGAGGAAGACGGTCGGCCTGACCCCGCGCCACATCAGCGGCATCAGCGATTCTGTCCAGGCCGGGTCCGCGCAGGCGGTGATGATCAGCAGGCTGCAATGGCTGCTCAGGGAGCCGGCAATCCTTGCCAGATAATCTTTGAGATTCATCTCGGAGGGTGAGGCGACCGCCAGCGCTTTCAAGAGTGCACGGAGCTGATATTCGTTGCGGCGCGGCGGCAGCCAGTGAGGCTCCTGACCGTTGATCGCCAGCCCGATGGAGTGATCCTCGTTCAATCCCTGCGCGGCCAGCGAGGAGGTCAGGATCACGGCGTGCTCTTCGGTAGAGTTCCAGCCCTCGCCGAGCTGTGACCCCGCATGCAGGTCGAGCACGATCCAACGGTCGCCGGCGGGCGTGCCGTCGAATTGCCGCACGAAGAATTGGCCCTTCCGCGCGGTCGTCTTCCAATGGATCAGGCGCACGGGATCGTTCGGGGTCATCTCGCGTGGGTGGGAGGCATTGATCGTCTCCTCGAGCGCGCGGCGGCTCGGTTTACCCTCGCCCCCCCAGCCGCTGGACACGATCTGGAAGTCCGGCAGGGACAGGACCGGCGGCATGACGGCCAGTGTTTTGGAGGCCGGATCCTCCAGTGTGAGCGTGTAAATCCCGAACGGGTCGCCCGTTTCGAGGGTGGTGTTCCCGAGAGTGTATACGCCGCGGCGTGTGCACTGCGTGAGGATGCGCCACTGCGACGTGCTGGATGCATCCACACCGGTGGCGACGGAGGCTTCATGGTCCGGCAGTGTGGAATGATCGTGCACCGTAACCCAGGTCGCAGGCAGGATGAACCGGTTGGTCAGCGTGAAGCGCTCCTCGAGGCGGTCGCCGACCTGCGCCCAATCGAAGCGCACCTCGCGGTCGAATTCCAGGGAACGCGCCAGGCCGCGCGCCCACCACCGGCAGACCAGCCAGGCCCCGCCAATGCCGGTCAGCAGGATAACCCAGACGCGCGAGGGGTCGATAATCTGCATGATGAGCGCGGCCGCGGCAAGGACCGGGATGATCTTTGCATTCAGCCGCAGAGTGGATTTCATGATTCGATTATATGCCCGAATTTTGTTTGCGGTGTATCTGTTGGCTTGGATTGTCGCTCCTCCCCCGAAAGGCTAGTCGGTGCACTAGCCGTCTTCCCGATTGTGTTTGATGATGGAGTGGGATACACTGACCTCACAAGATACTGTTCGCCCAGGCCGTCCGGCGCGAACGCCGCAAAGCGGCATCGCTCTAGGGAACGCGGCGCTAATGCTCGCTGACAATCCCCGCCGGGGACGGCGGGATGAGCAGGAATAAATAGTTATGTTATGATGACAAGGAGACTCGTATGCCCAATGCTCTGACTGATTTTTCAAATGGCCTCACCGCCGCGGTGGAAAAAGGCGCTGCCAGCACCGTTCTCGTAGATGCACGCAAGCGCTATCCGGCCAGCGGCATCGCCTACAGCGAGGATCTGGTCCTCACAGCCGAACATGTCGTGACTCGTGAAGAGAATATCATGGTCACATTACCTGACGGTAGGAGTGTCGCTGCAACGATCGCCGGGCGCGACCCGGGCTCCGACCTTGCGGTGTTGAGGCTGGCCGAAAAGGCCTTATCCCCACCAAAGACATCGGACGAGGTCAAAGTGGGCCAGCTGGTGCTCGCCCTGGGACGTCCGACCAGCGCCGGAATGCAGGCCTCGTGGGGCATCGTCACGGCCACCCACGGCCCGGTGCGCACCTCGCGCGGCGGCCTGCTCGATGAATACATCGAGAGCGAGACCACGCCGTATCCGGGTTTCTCAGGCGGACCACTGGTCAACACGGAAGGTGAGGTGCTCGGCCTCAACACGTCGGGCCTGACGCGCGGCTCGTCACTGACCATCCCTGTCAAGGTGGCGTGGCGCCTGGCCGATGCGCTCGCGAGACACGGCACTGTCAAGCGCGGCTATCTCGGCATCCGCACGCAGCCGGTGGATATTCGAGAGGCGGCGCGCACCGCTCTCAAGCGCGAACAGGGTGATGGTCTGTTGGTGCTCTGGCTCGAGGAGAACGGTCCCGCCGCGAAAAGTGGATTGCTGGTCGGCGACATCCTGGTGGCGATCAATGGCCAATCGGTCGGAGACCCGGATGATCTGCTTGCTGCGCTGAGCAGCGATACGGTTGGGAAGCCTGTCCCGGTCGAGGTCCTGCGCGGCGGCCGGCCCGAGACCCTCCAGGTGACAGTAGGTGAGAGGAAGTGATCCGCGTCCTGCTGGATGTCCCATCCCCTGCACTGCGCGCCGGGTTGCGCGCCCTGCTCTCCAAGGATGAGAACATCTGGATCGTAAACAATTCCTTCGACGAAGAATCAGAAGCCGACGTGGTCA
>DASTFG010000532.1:0-4561 GCA_035708785.1 Anaerolineales bacterium | reverse complement strand
GCGGAGATGATCAGGTCGGCCAGGATCTTATCGGGTGCGTTCAGGTCGACAAACGGTATCAAATTTGTGATCCGATTCAGGACAGCTCGCAAATTCTCAAGACTCGCCCGGGCAGTACCGAGTCGTTCGCGGGTCGTTTTTAGATCCGGGATCAGCCGGTCGTCTAATGTGCTCTGGATATTTTCAAAAATGTCCTCCGCGCTGCCAGTTTGTTCGGCGAGTTCTTGCAGCGCCTTCTCGGTAGTCTCCACGATCCGCAGCGCGCGGTCCAGCTCTCCCTCTGTCTGCTCCAATGTAACCTCTGCCTGCGAAAGCTCACCATCGATCTGCACTAGATTGCTGCTCACCTCTTTCTTCAAAGGCTCTCTATAGATCCAGATCGCGGCGATCCCGATCACGCTGAAGGCTAAAAAAATCGAACTGAGAGCAAGCAATATACCGGTAAGAACTTTACGTACCATCTTATATCCTCTAAGTCTTTGCATGAACGTGATGAAGCCGCCTAATCCGATTCTCGGCGATTCAGGCGAAGTTTTTGTGCTTTTGCAGCGAATCCGCAACGAGATTATACACCGCGCACGCTGTTGTTCAGGGCTATAATTGCAGGTGTTACCATCGTGACAGATAGAGGAGAATAGATATGCTCGTTCTTATCAGCGACCTTCACCTGGGGGACGGCACAACCGCCAGTTCCATCGCGCCCAGCGCTTTTCGTGTGTTCTCCAATCGTCTGCGTGAAACAGCTTATTTTGCCTCCTTCCGGGAGAATGGCACCTATCGTCCCATTGACAATCTCGATATTGTGCTGCTGGGCGACATCCTCGACCCGCTTCATTCCACCCTCTGGCTGGATACCGCGCCTGGCGCGCTCAACTACACCCGCCCATGGACAGACATCCGCAGCCCGCACTTCGCGCCCAAACTCGACGAATCCACGCAGGCGATCCTCCGGCACAACAAAGCGTCCCTTGAGACGTTAAAGCGCATCGCAAATGGTCAGACGGTCATTCTGCCCCCTGCAAACGCCCGCGGGCAGCCTGATTTCTCTTCGAAGGAACGCGTTTCGCTGAAAGCCCGTATTTACTACATGGTCGGCAACCATGACTGGTACTATCATCTGCAGGGGAGCGCTTTCGATGCGATCCGGGCGAGGATCAGCGATGCCATGGGCCTATGTAATGCGCAGGCTCGCTTTCCCTATGATCTCGAAGAACACCCGCCGCTGCGTGAGATCATGGAGACGTATAAGGTCTTTGTGCGCCATGGTGATTATTACGACAAGTTCAATTTCAACCGGGAAAAGGGTCGCGATCATGCGACTCTCGGCGATGTCTTCACCATGGATGTCTGCAATCGTTACCCGGTCGAGGTGATCAGACGCTATGGAGATGAGCTGCCCAGCGGGATCATCGACAGCTTGCGGCGGATCACGAACGTCCGACCCGCGCTGGCAACTCCTCTCTGGATCAGCGGCCAGATCAGACGTCACGCGGGCAGCACTGCCCTCGAAGCGGAGCTCAAAAAAGTGTGGGACGATCTCTGCGATGAGTTCCTGCAGCTCGATTATGTCCGTGAAGAGGATAAAGCCTTCCGGTTTGACATCGTGGATGCCATGCAGCTGATCGTCAAGATATCCAGGCGCACATCATTCGAGACGATCAACGATATTGTCCTGTGGATTCGCGACCGTTTGAATGAAAGTGATCGCTCCTTCGCAGAGCATGCCTTGCGCGAGCCGGCCTTCCTCAATGACCGGGCGCGTTTCGTCGTCTACGGGCACACCCATCACCATGAGATTATCCCGCTTGACACAGATGGTGAGCCGCCACATGAACAAAACCAGTTTTACATTAACTCCGGCACGTGGCGCTCGTATTACGACCTGGCCGTCAAAAATCCGATGGAGCAGAAATTCGTTCCCTACCAGACACTCACCTATCTGGCGTTCTATAAAGACGACGAACATGACGGCAGGCAGTTCGAGGTCTGGTCGGGTGCATACGCCTGATGGACCATGATGTGATCATCGTCGGAGGGGGGCCAAGCGGGCTCTCCACTGCATTGCATCTCCAACGGATCGCTCCCGCACTGGCGCCCCGTATCCTGATCCTCGAAAAAGCGCGTTACCCGCGTCTCAAGCTTTGCGCCGGTGGGCTCGTCCCGGACGCGGAGCTCATCCTGCAGCGACTCGGTCTCGATACAGGTGAAGTGCCCCATGTGGATGTGGAGGACTTGCATTTCGACTTCGAAGGCAGGGGACTGGAAATCCGTATCCCGAAACGGCATGCCTTGCGTGTCATCCGCCGGGATGAATTCGACGCCTGGCTCGCTTCCAAAGTGAAAGAGAAGGGAATTGAAATTCAAGAGGGCGTGACAGTCAGAAATATCATTCCACGTGATCATCAGGTAACAGTTGAAACGGATCGAGGCCCATTCCAGGCACAGGTTGTCGTCGGGGCGGACGGATCGAACGGGGTCACGCGTCGTTGTGTCTTCCCAGGCACGCCTGTTTATACTGCGCGGGTACTGGAGGTCATGGCGCCGGTCATGGCAGGGCCGGAGACACTTCCATCTCACGTAGAGAGTGCCGCGTTCCCTACTCTAAGGGCTTCTGGGCGCGACATCCATCGGGAGAAAGTTGCCTACTTCGATTTCTTTCCGGTTCCGTATAATATTGCGGGTTATGTGTGGGACTTTCCCACGCAGATGAAAGGCGAGCCCATGCGATGCTGGGGGATTTATGATACGAACATCCTTGCAAATGAGAAGCGCCCGCAGTTGAGAGAGCTGTTGGCGCAGGAGATGTCTCGCCTCGGATACGATTTAAGGGATTATGAAATCAAAGGACATCCGATCCGCTGGTTCAGCCCCGAGAATCGAATGTCTGCGCCGCGGGTGCTTCTGGTGGGGGATGCCGTCGGTGCGGATCCGCTCTTCGGGGAAGGCATCAGTATCGCGCTGGGGTACGGGGCAGTGGCAGCGCACGTCATTTGTGATGCATTTCGAAGGAATGATTTCTCATTTGGCGATTATCGGCGCCGGGTCCTGTTTAGCCCACTTGGACAGACGCTCCTCGTGCGCTGGCTGGCAGCTTACATTGTGTATCCAATTAAGTGGAAATGGTTCCAAATCCTCACCTGGAGGATCATGAAACCAATCGCGAAGGCAACTGCCTGGATGTTCGTATTAAACTGGGGACGGAGAATCGCGTAAAGATTGACTCTTGACAGATTTCTCGGTTTAGACTATTATCTAATTAGATAATAGTCTAACAAAGACAGATGCCTTATTTTGATGATGGTCTTAATTCTGTAGGAGGCCGTGATGTCCACTTGTTCACATGCAAGTATAACTGAGCATAACGCTTCTTATATTGGGCCCGAACCCGGCTCCGGTGCAGCGATCCAGACACTGAGATCTTCTGACGCACGCGACCTCTTCACCCACCAAACCGGACAGGTTCTCCTCGAACTGGGGAATATGTTCCTCCATATTCCTCCATTCAATGAGCATGTGGACCGCAGTACCGGCGCGCTCCTGATTTCCATTGGAAACAAACTCCAGGCGAGGAAATAACCCATGAGCACACCGACGCACGCCCGGACAATAGAACAGGCGCAGCCCGCAACCATCGAGTGGGAGTTTGGCACGGCGTATGAACTGTTCGTCAGCCTGCACGTCTTCCACCAGCCCGATTATTATGGAATTCGCGCTTCCTGGGCCGCCGGAGTCCGTTCACGGATTCCGGCGCCCGAACGCAAATTGCTGGAGGAGGTCTATCCCTACATCGGCCCGCCCCTCCCGTGGATTCATAGCCTGCCCGCTCCAAAAGATTCTATCAGCGCGCTGTGGGCTTTGAAACAGATCCCGCCCGCCAAGCGGATGATCAAATTACTCAGGCTGGACGAGCCTCATGTGCATGGAATGGCTGAGGAAACCGAGAAATATAATCGGGGTCGCGAAATCCTTCTGCGCGTGATCGAGACGGGGGCCTGGAAGCCGGAGGACTCGGAATTCCTGATGAAGGCCTGGGGAAAGAAAGATCATTTCAAGAACCGGGCCGCGCTGGAACGCGCCCTGGACTGGTGGAGCCGCCCTGCCGAACTTGGTGAAGGCTTCCTCTCGGGATTGCAGAATTATTATCAGGCCTTCTTCGAGGAAGAAGAGAAGCGCCTTGCCCCCATCCTCAAGCAGGGCCTGGAACACGCCCAGGAACTCGCCTCGAAGATGTCCATCGAAGAGCTCTTTACCGAGCTGTCGCAGGGAGTCCGAATGGCGGAGGAATTCCGAGCCAGCAAGTTCATCATCGGACCGGTTTTCTGGACCACGCCCCTGGTATTCTTTGAGCAAATGGACCGGAGTACGATCCTCCTGCTCTTTGGCGCGCGCCCCGCCGAGATGTCCGCCATCCCCGGTGAGACGCTTCCGGATGGGCTGGTACGCTCCCTCAAGGCGCTGGCCGACCCGACCCGGCTGAAGATTCTTTTTTATCTTTCTCATGAGAGCCTTTCCCCTTCCGAGCTTGCCCGGCGGCTGCATCTGCGCGCGCCGACGGTTACAC
>DASTFG010000531.1:0-13271 GCA_035708785.1 Anaerolineales bacterium | reverse complement strand
GCTCCCGTGGACCGCTCGGCCATCTATTTTGGCAAGGTGATCAGCAATCTGGCTTTCATGCTGATCGTAGAAATCATTGTTCTGCCCGTTTACAGCGTGCTCTACAATGTCAATCTATTTCACCCCGGTCTGTTACTGGTCATTCTACTGGGCTCGATCGGCTACACCGCGGTCGGTACCTTGCTGGCGGCGATGTCGGTGCAGACGCGTACGCGTGATATTCTGCTGCCCATTTTGCTCTTCCCGGTCGTAATCCCGGTTCTGCTCGCCGCGGTCAAGGCGAGCAGCGGCTTCCTCGAAGGCTCAGACCTGGCCGATAGTCTCTTGCCGATCAACCTCCTGATCGCTTATGATATTATTTTTATCGCGGTAGCACTCATGGTATTCGACAATGTTGTCGAGGAATAATATGTCTGGATTCGAAGCGGTATCATCTCAGAGGAGTCACTATGCAACCCAAACCTTTAGCACTTAAAATCATTGATATTGTCGCGCTCATCACGCTGATCGTTGCGACGTATCTCGCACTGAGTGCGCCGACCGAACGCGTCATGGGGGAAGTGCAAAAAGTGTTTTACTTCCACATTGGCACCGCCTGGACCGCACTGCTGGGGTTCATCCTTGCCGCAGTATTCAGCGTTGTCTATCTCATCACGAAAGATCTGAGGTGGGACCGCCTTCAGGTCGCAGCGATCGAAGTGAGCCTGGTGTTCTTCTTTATCACCATCGTGCTTGGCTCCATCTGGGCGCGGCCTGCCTGGAATACCTGGTGGACCTGGGATCCGCGCCTCACCACCGCGGCGATCACCGAGCTGATTTACATCGCATATTTTATGCTCCGGCAAGGCATAGATGACCCTGACCGGCGCGCCCGTTTCGGCGCAGTCTATGCACTGGTGGGCGGCCTCAGTGCGCCCATTACCTTCTTTGCCATTCGTTTATTCCGCACGATCCATCCCGTTGTGATCGGCGGCTCAAACCCGGAAGCGGAGGGTGCATTCAGCATGACGCCCGATATGCGGACCGCTTTTTTCTTCGCGCTGTTTGCCTTTACCGTTCTCTTCATCGACCTGTTCTGGAATCGCATTCGCCTTGGCAGCTTACAGGATCAGGTCGAGCAGCTCAAATTGAAAGTCAGCATGTAAACGGAGAAATGATGTTCTTTCAGGAAGCCACCCCCGATACCTCAGGCTATATGATCGCAGGTTATGTTATCGCATTCCTTGTGATGGGCCTGTACGTTTTCAGCCTGTACCTCCGCAGCCGCAACCTGCGTCAGGATATGACCATGCTTGAAGAAATGGAGGATTCAGCCGCCAAGGTCATACCAGCTCCGGAGCAAGAGCGCCGGAGGAGCCCAGCACAGTCTGCCGGGCGGAAACGCGCCAAAACTGTAACCAAGAGGTCACAGAAAAAATCGTCATAAATAATGTTCGTCCGCTATAATAGAAGCGGACTACTTTTTTTATGATCAGGGATAACAGGTCTCAGCGTCGATGGAGGCCTCGGCTAGCCATGCTGAGCCTGCTGATCGCCCTCGGGGGAGTTGTATTCGCGTCCGACCCGGCCTTTGCGGAGCCCTCCTACCAGCCGACAGGTCCCGACCGTTTTTCGGTCACCGTGGTGGATTACACCAAATACATCTGGTGGATGATGCGCTGGGGTGGTGATGAGATCGTATGCAAGATTGTCGTCGGCCATGAGGGTATGCCAACGCCCGGTGAGGTCTTTCAGGATTGTGGGGAAGACATCTATGATGAATGGGTAGACCAGGGACCCTGCACGGAACCAAATGTAAATCATTGTGAGGGTTTTTTTGTAACTTTAGTGAACACCAAGCCGGCACAAAAGGAGATTTCCACGATCCTGCCGCCGCCTACAGTTCAGGTAACCCTGGAAAACTGTAACCCGGTCTATACCTCCTCGACCAGCATCTGTGAACTCGAGCCAATTCTGGTTTTAACAGGCATCGAGCCCCTGCCGGATTACCACATCATCGGCATCGAGGGATTGTACGAAGGACAGCCCTTCAATTGCGATGCGATCTGCCGACTGCGCTTACCTATTACGGACGAGGATGGTTTCACCATTCAATTCTGGGCATATTCGAGTTATGGCGACACCAGCGTGATGTTCGATGCACTGGTCCGGGTTGCCGTGGCCGATACGGGAGATCCCGACCGCACATTCTGGTATGTGGATGTATTGAGCACGCAATTGGCTGGCGTACCCGTTGCAAGCTGCGTACAGGAATGGGGCGTACTCCCCCCCGTGGGTGGTCCGCCGGAGTGGTTGAGTACACCAACGCAGAGCGAGGAGCTGGGCACGGACATACCCTATACCTATCTGGCAGCGCGCTTGATCCTAAGCGGGATGGTAGATGCAAGTTCGTGCCCGGACGGCGGCTTGCTGTCCAATGAAGCAGCCTCCCCCTGTGGAATGGAAGTCGCGCGCCCGGCGGTCACGGCCTGGCAGAACCAGTTCGATCAGATCATCCTGCATGTAGCAAGGGACTCGGGGGTCCCGGCGCACCTGTTGAAAAATCTGTTCGCGACCGAGAGCCAGTTCTGGCCGGGCAAAGGCATGAAAGACGATGTGGGCCTGGGCCAGCTCACTGTCAAGGGGGCGGATACAACTTTCCTGTGGAACCCTCCCTTCTTTTATCAATTCTGTCCACTGGTCATGGATTCAGCAGAATGCGGCAAGGGCTATTTGCACCTGGACGAAGAACAGCGTAAGTTTCTGCGCGTCGCTTTGATCGATGCCGTCAATGCCGACTGTGAGGACTGCCCCCTGGGCCTCGACCTGGACCGGGCAAACTTCAGCATCGGCGTTTTCGCGCACACCCTGCTCGCCAACTGTGGGCAGGCCGGTCAGCTTGTGGAGAACATCACCGCCGGACCGGCGGGCAATTCGGCAACCTATGAGGACCTGTGGAAATTCACGCTTGTAAATTACAACGCAGGACCAGGCTGTTTGGGGAACGCGCTCAATACGGCATATGATCAGGATCAGGAACTGACATGGGAAAACGTCTCGTTACATCTCGAGCCTGCCTGCCAGGGGGCAATCGAGTACGTCAACGATATAAGCCAGTCGAGGTGATACTTTCTGCAGCAGAAGGATTGAATATCACCTGTAATGCGTGAGCGGAGGCACATCCTCCGCTTTTGTTTTCTGTGCTACACTACGTATACCCTCAATTCTCATTCCGGAGGAACTGTGCTTACAACCATAGAGAAAATCCTCTTTGCACTGGCTGTTGTCGTTTCACTCTATTTCACATATCGTGGCGTGATGCGCATCATCGGTCACATCTCCAGCGGGCAGGGCAGGCCCGATTGGAATCTGATCTGGAACCGCATCGACGATCTCCTTGTCAAGGTGGGATTATTCCAGCCTGTCTTCCGTTTTCGGCTGGGGCCAAGCATTCTGCATGCGTTCATTGGCTGGGGTTTATACATCTTCTTGACGGTAGACCTTTCGGAATTGATTTACGGAATGACGGGATTCCGTTTGCTCAATCAAGGCGGGATCATCGGCGACATCTATCGCCTCATGGCAGACATCGCCAATGCAGCGATCCTGATTGGTATCGTCGCGCTCACAGTCCGCCGCTTCATCCTCCGGCCGAGGAACCTGACCACGCGCCAATCGACGCTGCTCCACCCGAAGGCGCGTTTCGGGATCATGCGCGATTCGGCGATCGTGGCCTCTTTTATCTTTATCCATAATTCGGCGCGGCTGCTGGGAGAATCGTTCTATCTTGCGGAAACGGGAGTCCGGGATAACTGGCAGCCCGTCATTTCAACGGTGGCAGGCTTCTGGTCCGGTGTGGACGCGAGCACATTACTGATGGGTGAACGGCTCATGTTCTGGCTGTCCCTCGGCGCAGTCGTGGCATTCCTGCCTTATTTCCCGTACTCGAAACATATCCACCTGTTCTTTGCCCCGATCAATTTTGCGTTGAAGCCGGAACGCAGGTCGATCGGCGAGCTGAATTTCATCGATCTCGACGACCAGTCCATCGAGCAGTTTGGCGCGGCGACGATGAAAGACCTGGGCTGGGAGCAGATCATGGACGCCTACGCGTGCGTTATGTGTTTTCGCTGCCAGGAAGTCTGTCCGGCATACGCGACCGGCAAGGTGCTCTCCCCCGCCGCATTGGAGATCAATAAGCGCTACCATCTCAACTACGGTGGGGGCATGGATGTACCGATGCTGAACCTCATCTCGGAAGAAGCCGTCTGGGCGTGCACCTCCTGCGGCGCCTGCGTGGATATTTGTCCCGTAGGCAACGAGCCGATGCGCGACATCCTGCATATCCGCCGCAACCTGACCATGATGGAAAGCAACTTTCCCAAGCAGCTGGAGACCGCTTTCCGCGGGATGGAGCGAAACGCCAACCCTTGGAACATTTCGCAAGCGGATCGGATGAAATGGGCGCAGGGATTGAACGTTCCTACGATTGAGCAGAATCCGGAACCGGACCTCCTGTGGTGGGTGGGATGCGCCGCCGCGACGGATGCCCGTGCCCAAAAGACCGCGCAAGCCTTCGCCACAATATTGAACGCTGCAGGAGTCAACTTCGCAGTGCTCGGTCAGAACGAGCAGTGCACGGGCGACCCCGCCCGCCGCGCCGGTCGCGAAGATATCTTCTTCGGTCTGGCTTCCGCCAATGTTGAAATTCTAAATGAGGTCAAACCAACGCGAATTGTGACGACCTGCCCGCATTGCCTGCACACGCTCAAGAATGAATACCCCGCCTTCGGTGGTCATTATACTGTGATCCATCATTCGCAACTGATCAATGAACTGGTCGGGGCAGGAAAAATCAGTTTGGAAATCTCCAACGACCAGTACAAGGTCACGTTCCACGATCCATGCTATTTGGGCCGGCATAACCAAATCTTTGATGCACCGCGTGCAACGTTGAACTCCACAGGTGTGACGACCATCGAAATGCCGCGCAATTCCGCCAAGTCCTTCTGCTGCGGCGCGGGCGGCGCGCAGATGTGGAAGGAAGAGGAGGATGGGCTTATGCGCGTGAACGAGGCGCGCTTCAAGGAAGCCAAGGAGACTGGCGCCGATATAGTGGCGGTTGGCTGCCCGTTCTGCATGACTATGTTCAGCGATGCCTCCAGAGCGGATGGCGACGCAATCCAAGTGAAGGATGTGGCCGAGCTGGTTGCCGAACGAATGAAGACAGGGACATAAACGATGATCGACCTGACATCGGAGTTTGGACGCGCTGTAGAACGGCACCTTCAGAACGAATATGTCATCTGGCTGACCACTGTCGATTCGAAGTTGACACCTCAGCCGAGACCTGTCTGGTTTATCTGGGAACAAGATTCGTTTCTCATCTTCAGCCAGCCGGCGGCATACAAAGTCAAGCACATCAAGATGAATTCAAGGGTGGCGCTGCATTTCAATTCTGATGAAAGAGGCGACCAGCATGTAATCATCTTTCTTGGTTATGCTTCTATAGACGCGAATTGTCCTCCCCCACACAAAATCTCTGCCTATCTCAACAAATACAAATCCGGTATTACTGATTTGGGTAGCACTCCTGAAGAGTTCAGCCGTGAATATTCAGCTGCGATCCGAATCCGGCCCACGGAATTGCGCGGATGGGAGTAAAATAGGCCTCCCACCAAAGGAGGTATGCATGAAAGACAGGATCCGCACGCTTCACCCCGAGAAGAAACAGGGTGTGAACATCAGCAGGGAAAAATATGAACTGATTCGCAACGCGATCCTAGCGGCTTTGCGCACCAAGAAGGAAATGACCTTTATGAATCTTTCCCGCGCCGTGGAAAAGGAAGTAAACGGGAATTTCGAAGGTTCCGTTTCGTGGTACGTGACGACTGTCAAACTGGATATGGAAGCGCGCGGCGAGATCAAGCGGGTTCCCAATTCCAGACCGCAGCTGGTAAAGCTTGCCAAATAGATTCGGTTCGGGATCAGAGGGGTTCCCTCATCCACAAGGCAGGTATCATGACAGGCGGCCCCTCGCCATTGAAAAAGAACCAAAAACCCACCGCCAAGCAGAATTGGCGATGGCCCTGCCTTGCACTGAACGAGTGTGAACGAGGGATCAAAAAGGCTGGGGGACCTTGCCGGCAGTATTCAAAGCCGAGCGGATCATCAGGAATTCCGTGATATTCTCCGCGTTGACCAGACCGACGAAGCGCCCGCCATGCATCACCGGCAGTGTCTTTGCGCCGGAGTCCTGCAAGCGTATGAGTACCGCCTCGACCATCTCATGAGAGTCAACAGAGGGCACGTCCCGGCGCATCACTTCGACAACCGGTACACTTTGCCCTCTCTCGGAAAGAGCCTTGATAAAGGTATCACGCTCGAGCACGCCGATCACATTTCCATTCGCATCCAGCACGGGGAAGTCATGCTGTGAACCAGCCAGAAGCAGGCCAACCACCTGAGCCAGCGTATCACGCGGCGAGAGCGTTTTGAAATCTGTGAGCATGGCCCGCGTAATAGGTATCCCGCTGAGAGAATTTCTCATCTGCACCATACTCGCTTCCTGCGATGCACCGATCCAGACAAAGAGGGCGATGAAGAGCAGGAAGGGATTGCCAAACAGCCCGGCCAGCCCAAACAGGAAGGCCATGCCCTGACCGATGCTGGCAGCGATCTGTGTTGCGCGGACGTATTCCAGGCGCAGGGCAAGCAGAGCCCGCAGCACACGCCCCCCATCCATGGGGAAGGCCGGCAGCAAATTAAAGACCACAAGGGTGATATTTACCAGCATAAGACGCATGAGAAAGGAGCCAGAGGTCATGGTCAGCTCTGTCACTTGCGCCAGCCCACCGGTCAGGTAAAGATACACAAAGAGGACAGCAGCGATCACCACGTTTACGGCGGGTCCCATCAGGGCAACCCAGAGCTCCTCGATCGGTTTGTCTGGCATGCGCTCGAGCCGCGCGACACCGCCGATGGGGTAGAGAGTAATGTCACGGGTTTTGACCCCATACTTGCGTGCGGTCAGGGCATGCCCGTACTCATGGAGGACAACAGAGAGAAACAGCGCCAGGATGAACAGAATCCCTTCTGCTACTTTCGCAATCGTTCCATGCTCGAGCCAGTGAGTGTAACCGACCCAGCCGATCAGAAGCAGAAAGGTCGCATGGACGAAAACATCGATGCCGGCAAAAGTCCCTAATTTCCATTGCCATCTCATACGTCAACTCCTCGGGTATTCTTACTTGATCACACCCAACTTCTTCCCTGCCTCGCCGATGACATCCATGGCGCGTTCGATCTCACTCGGGTCATGGGCGGCAGTGACCGTGGCGCGCAGGCGGGCAAGACCTTCCGGCACGGCGGGCGATACAACAGGCAGGACGAACACATCATTGTATTGCGCCTCACGGGTCATCGCGAAGGCAACATCGTCTTCGCCGCACAGCACAGGGACGATGGCGGTCTCGGTCAGCATCGTGTCGAACCCCATGCCCTTGAGTCCCCCGATGAATTGTTTCGTGTTCTGGTTGAGGCGTTCCACACGCCAGGGCTCATCGAGAATCACCTTGAACGCTTCGTTGGCAGCGGCAGCCTGCGCGGGGGGAAGCGCCGCGGAAAATATATAGGCGCGGCTGGCATGGCGCAGATACGTCACAATATCCTTTTTCGCAGCAACATACCCACCTACAGATGGAATGGTCTTGCTCAACGTGCCCATCTTGATGTCGATCACATCGCCGAGGCCAAAGTACTCCTCGATGCCCGTGCCTCTCTCACCCAGTACGCCCAACGAATGGGCTTCATCGATCATCAGCCAGGCGTGATACTTTTTGCACAACTCGAGCATTTCCGGCAGAGCGATAATATCGCCGTCCATACTGAAGACAGAGTCTGCGATCACAAGCTTGGCCACATCTGGCGGCGCGTTTTTGAGCAGGCCCTCGAGATGTGCCATGTCGTTGTGACGGAAACGCCTGAACTCCGCGCCGGACATCAGGCACCCATCGACGATAGAGGCATGGTTCAGTCTATCTGAAAACACATAATCGCCGCGCCCCATCAGCGTAGAGATCACGGACAGGTTAGTGGCGTAGCCCGACGAATACGTGATGGCAGCTTCCGTATGTTTGAAATTTGCAATCGTTTCTTCGAGCTCGTCGTGGAGCGTAAGCGTGCCGGCCAGACTGCGCACGCCATTCGTACCCGTGCCGAATTTGTCCACCGCCTTCTTTGCCGCCTCATTGATCCGGGGATGCCCTACCAGGCCGAGGTAGCTGTATGAAGCATACATGCCCATCACCCGCCCGCGTACGCGCACCTTTGCGCCGTCCAGCATCTCCTCCACCGGTTGGTTGTAGAAATACAGATCATTCTCTTTGAGCTTTGAAAGACGGTCCGTGATTGCCTTGATGCGGCGCATAACGGAATCTTCCGTATTGTTGAAATCCATGCAGGGCCTCCAGAAAAGAATGAGGCAAGTTTAGCCGAGTGAAGCGGGATTGTCTAGCACCAGTCATAACGGTTGTGCATTTAGTAATTCGGGCTGATAGCTCTACCCGAATGAGCGGATTCAAGCAACGCAGAGATGACGGCGACATTCGCGCGGGAATCATCCAGCGAGACGCGCGGGGCATGCCTGAGCAGGATCGCGTCCGCCATATCTTCCACCTCGCCACTATATAGCTCTTGCCCTTTGATTTTGATCGTGTCGGTCTTGCTGTCATGCGTGAGGAAAATTCTCTCCTCTATGCCAGGCTTAAAGGGATTTGGGATATTCAAGGTGCCTTCACTGCATACAATTTCCATGAAGGTGTGGGAGGGGATCGCGAAACTGGAATCGAACTGCGCATGGACATCTTGCGCGAAACGCATTTGCCCGACGAAGGTCTCATCGATTCCTGTCCGGCCCGTGACCTGCCAGCCAAACACTTCGAGCGGCGCTTCCCCGACAATTGTCCGCGCATAGCTGATGGGATAACAGCCGATATCCCAAATGCTTCCGCCTCCCAGGGCCGGGTCGAGGCGTACATCCCCCTGACGGGAGAGGACAAAGTTGAAGGAACCTCGGATCATCTTCAGCTTCCCGAGCGAGCCGCGTTGGACTATATCCAGCACCTTGAGCGTTTGCGGATGGTGCCGGTACATGAAGGCTTCTGCAGCGACCCTTCCATGCCTGCGCGCGGCTGCCTGCACGGCATCCACTTCATCCACGCTCAACGCCAGCGGCTTTTCGCACAGGACATGCTTGCCCGCCTCGATCGCTTTGATCGTCCATCCGGCATGCAGACTGTTCGGCAGCGAATTGTAGATCACGTCAATCTCCGGATCCGCCAGTAAAGCCTCATACGATCCATGCGCACGCGGGATCTTCCATTGCTGCGCGTATCGATCTGCGGTCTCCTGGATCCGTGAGGCCACAGCCAGTAACCGATTTCGTTTTGAGGCGCGCAATGGAGGGATCAAAGCACGGTTGATCCGTGCGGTGGAGAGCAGTCCCCAGTTGAGAACCTTGTCCGCCATGGTTTCCTCCATATCCATATCTTGGCAAGTAGCGGGAATGACATCTTCCCATCAATCAAGAGCACCTGGTAGGACGAGATTGCCACGCCTTCGCTGTGCTCAGGCCGGCTATGGCAGCTTATCATTCTGTACTTGCAAACAGATTGTACTCGGTGAACTCGACCGGCGCGATGAGATTAGAGTAGAGAATGCCTGTGAAGTGGTTAACCGCCTCCGAGCTGGCGTGCAGCTCGCGCGCCTGCTCATCGCGGAAAATGAAGTAATGCAGGAAGTGAGTTGCATGCTCTTTTCCCTGCAGGGATGTGTAGAGCAGCGTATCGGGCTCGTTGTCGCGGACGTACGCGACAAACTCGCGGATTGCCTTTTGACATTCCTCAAGCGCGTCATCACGGACAACGAAGTAAGCGGTTTGGTAGATGGGCATGGAAAACCTCCGGAGGTCGATGACTCGGTGCTCGCCAGCAGGCGAAAGGAACAGATCTACTGCATGAGACCACGCATATGATTTATGATGAAATTGGCGCCGGGGTGACGTAGATCCTCCAACAGGCCAATCGCCCGCTCCTGGTCATAGTCGACGCGGCTGTGATCAATTGTATAGCCTTCCGAGGTGTGATCCAAAATCACATAACTCGCGCGTAAATTAGGATCCGCGGATTGCTGACGCTGCCCAGGTTGACTACATGCCACTTAACAACCGTATCCGGTAACCCCATTGTCTAAAGCATCCGCCAGGACGGCATCTAGGGCGATACTATTTCCATGAATATCAGAAAATAAAGCGACACGCATAAAAGAGAAGTTCAGCGACGTGGTAGAGGGGTTAGAAAAGCTGCACAATCAGGGCAAGTGCCACCGTCTACGAAGAGTCAGCCAGTTGTTTCAGTTCTTCCTCCCCTATGATCTTCACACCCAACGATCGGGCCTTCTCATACTTCGAGCCAGGGGATTCGCCAAGCACGAGGTAGCTGGTCTTCTTGCTGACGCTGTCGGTCACTTTACCGCCGTTCGACTCGATGAAATCCTTTGCGGCTTCGCGCGAGAAAGAGGGCAGCGTCCCCGTGATGACAAAGGTGAGCCCGGAAAATTTCCCCTGCGCCCCAGCGCGCTTCGCACTCACGGTTCCCTGCGGCCAGACCCCGGCAGCTTTTAACTTCTTCAGAACCTTCTTATTGACCGGGTTCGAGAACCACTCGGCAATCGACTCTGCCACACTGGGTCCTATCCCTGCGATCTGCTGCAGATCCTCGGCGCTCGCTTCGGCAAGCGCGTCCAGGTCCGTGAAATGACGTGCCAGATCACCCGCGCTGACCTCCCCGACTCCATGAATTCCCAAGGCAGTGATCAGACGCGCCAGTGGGCGAGATTTCGAAGCCTCGATGGATGTCAGTAAATTCTCCGCGATCTTGCCGGGCGGTTCCTTCTCCGTCTTGCGATCCTTTTTGGTAACGGCTTCCAGGATATCGCCTCGGCTGAGGCTATAAATATCGGCAACATCCTTTACCTTGCCGGCTTCAATGAGCTTTTGAACGATCCGGGTGCCAAGCCCGACAATGTCCATCGCGCCGCGCGAGACGAAGTGCTCTACGTTGCGCACGAGCTGCGCAGGACAGGCCGCGTTGACACAATACCAGGCCACCTCCCCTTCGAACCGCTCCACGGGTTGTCCGCAGGCCGGGCAGGTAACGGGCGGCTTATAGCGTTTTTCCCTGCCGGTCCGCGCGTCGAGGATCGGACCGATGACGTAGGGAATGACCTCTCCCGCGCGTTTGACGAGGACACGGTCACCGATCCGGATGTCTTTCTCGGCAATGTAGTCGAAGTTGTGCAGCGTGGCGCGCTCTACCACCACCCCGCCGATCTCGACAGGTTCCAGCACAGCGTTGGGGATCAGGACACCCGTCCGCCCGACGTTGATGCGAATGTCCTGCAAAATGGTCGTCACCTCGCGGGCAGGGAATTTGAAGGCGATCGCCCCGCGCGGGTCTTTGCCCACAAAGCCGAGGTCGGCGGCTAGATTCAGGTGATCTACTTTGATCACCATGCCATCCGCTTCGTAGGTCAACTCATCGCGTTTCTTATCCCATGTTTCGGCATATGCAATGGCATCTTCTATATTGTCGAATCGCCTGGCGATATCGGTGACAGGGAAGCCCAGAGCCTTGAGATACTCCAGGATCTCCCATTGTGAAGTTGGAACTTTGCCATCCTTTTCGGAATGAATAACCTGATAGACGAGCAGCGTGAGTGGGCGCGAGGCAGTCAGTGAGGGATCAAGCTGGCGCAATGAGCCGGCCGCGGTATTGCGAGGATTGAGATACATCCTCTGGCCCGCCTCCTCCAATCTGCGATTCAGTTCTTCGAATTCTGCAACGGGCATAAAGGCTTCGCCTCTCACCACCAGATACTTTGGCGGCTGCGGTCCTTTTGGATCGACCGGGATTCGCAGGGGAATGGTCCGCACTGTCCGTAAGTTCGCGGTGATATCTTCACCGATCTCACCGTTGCCGCGCGTCGCACCCTGCACAAAAAGCCCATCGCGGTAATGCAGGACAACCGACAAGCCATCGATCTTCGGTTCGACGACGAATTTTGCGTGTTCGACGCGGTCGTCGATCCTGCGGATGCGCTCATACCAGCCGCGCACGTCGTCCCCGCCAAAGGCGTTCCCGAGCGAGAGGATCGGCGCGGGGTGGCGGACCTTCACGAAACGGTCAGCAGGCTTGGCCCCGGCGCGCAGCGTGGGCGAATCCGGCGTGATCCAGTCCGGGTGCTCGGCTTCGATCTGTTTGAGTTCGTTCAGCAGCCGGTCGAATTCCAGATCGCTGATGACCGGCGCGTCCAGGACATGATAACGATAATTGTGCGAGTGGATTTGCTGTTTGAGCTCTTCGTAGCGAGATTTTTTGTTCATAAGACCATTATAGCGTGGAAGCGGATGAAGAGGTTCGCGACAACCTGTTCCTACTTATCACAACACTGCTATCTGCCGATCTCGATCCGGTTGCTTTCAGCCATTCATGTACAAACTTAAATCGATTTGTTATGGACAAACGTAGCTTGAGTTGTATAATATAGCAAGCGTTGGGAATGCCGCCAGCATTGGTTATTTGGAAAGCATGATCAAATAAAGGTGGTGCAGATGAGTCAGATGGTTAATCCGGGGTTTGCCGATATACCAAAAGTTTTCTGTCTGCAGCCAGAGTGACACGGCTCACGTCTGGAGCTGCATCCTCCTGTAGCAGGGATTGATCGTCGACGAAAGGCAGCAAACACTCGTTGGACCCGGCTCGCCTCAGCTGCAGATTGAATTTGCTGCCTGTCTCACCTTCATGCCTGTGGATGAAACTGTCAGGTAGTTAGCATGAGGCCTGTATAGGAGATCATCCAGTGCAATTTCAATATACGCCCTATACTTTTCTTCTCACCTTCTCATCCGTTATTACCGGCGTTGTAGCCTTCTACGTCTGGGAGAGGCGCGCGACGGCAAGCGGAGGCAGGGCACTCGCCCTGTTAGCTTTTGCGTGCGCAGAATGGTCATTGGGATATGCGTTGGAAATCGCCGGCGCCGACCTGCCAACCAAGATCTTCTGGGGGAAAAGTCAATATCTTGGCATCGTCGCGGTGCCGCTTTTATGGGTGATGTTTGCCTATTCGTATTCAACGAAAGGCACGCGGTTGACGCGCCGCACGGTGAGCCTGTTATCGATTGTGCCGCTGATAACTCTGATCCTGGCCTTTACAACGGAACGGCATGGACTTAT
>DASTFG010000530.1:0-16477 GCA_035708785.1 Anaerolineales bacterium | reverse complement strand
GCCTATCTCTTGGTATAGATCGAGAAGTTGCCGCCGTTAATACCACCCGAAAGGATCGGGTTGAAGTAATAACCTTCCACCCAGCGCTGCTCGTAGCGGCGTGCGGTGGCGGTTGCCAGCAGGCTTCCGGAAGGGTTATCGTATTGCATCTGGTTGACCTGCTCGTAGATCGCATGGCGCGCATCCGGGTCTGTCTCGATGACGGCCGCGCTCAGCAGCTCTTCATACTCCGCCCTGACATCCTCCGGCAGGGACTGCCGGATGGCATAGGTCTGGGTCAGATAGGGCGCGTACCAGTTATGCGGGTCATGGATGTCTTCCAGCCAGCCGACGAAGAACAGTGGCAGGGACTGGTCACGCTGTGACTGCAGGAAGGCTGGCCACGGCAGGCCCAGCACCTCGACCAGGAATTTTTCGTTCACGCTGCCCAAGTTAGACGCCAGGATTTCGGCCGCGCTCTGGCGGGTGGTGTTGCCCTGGTTATAGGTTGCCGCGAAGCGGAAGCCGGTCTCCCAAACATCGTCGGGATCCTCACCGGCAGGGACGCCATCCTTATCGACATCGGCCAGCTTGAATTCCTCCTCGCACTTGGCCGGATCATAGGTGTAGTGAGGGGCACTGGCGTCATAACCGGGCATCCCGGCAACGGGGAGGACCACAGTCTGCACGCCCTCGCCGACCATGACTTCCTCAATGAAGATATCCCAGTCAAAGCAGTAGTTGAAAGCCTTGCGGATGTGGACATCCTGGAAGAAAACGGTCGGGATGCCGTTGCCGTCCAACTGGCCGGAGCCGATGTATTGATCGCTGGAGATGTTGAAGTTGAAAAAAGCATCGGTATGGGTGGGCCGGGGCATACCCTTGTAAACACGGAACGGCCCGCTGCCATCCCCGACCGGGGTGCAGGCGTCGAACTCGCCGGTCTCCTCGTTGTAGATGCACTCCTCGCCGACCAGCGGGTCAATCTGGGCATAGTCCGCCTGTGAACCGACCACAAGGCTATCGGCATCGCCAGCCTGGAACATCGCAAAGCGGGTGCCGAACTCATCCACTTTCTGGATGACCACACGCTCGAGCGCGGGCAGCTCGCCCCAGTAATTATCATTACGCGTGAGCACGATCTCCTGGCCCTGAGTCCAGTGATCGAGCATGAAGGGGCCGGTGCCGTTGGCGATGGGGGTGAAGGGATTCTCCTCGGAGGTCATGGCATAGAAATTCTGCCAGGTGTCGCAGGAGCCATCCCAGCCGCCGTTCTCGATCACCCATTCCATGTCCATAATGGAGCCCCAGCCATTGGCAATTGTCGCCAGGAAAGGACCCCAGGGCTGCGCCAGGGTCATGGTCACCGTGCCGGCAGCATCATCGGCTACGATTGCGGATTTGACCTGCTCACAGGCGGCCACGAGAGTTGCGGGATCGTTAGCGCTGAGCGCTTCACGATCGTCGGCAGAGGCGCCCTCATCCACCAGGACGGAGATGTCATCCACGCCGACGCCGAAGAAGGGCTCGGTCAGCAGCCACTGCGGGGAGGCATGCCCACCCTGCAGCAGGCCGCGCTGGAAGGTATAGGCGACGTCTTCCGGCGTCAGCTCTCCGCCTTCGTGGAAGGTCACGCCTTCGCGGATATTGAAGGTGTACGTCAGGCCATCGTCGGAAAGGGTCCACTCGGTCGCCAGCATCGGGATGAACTCATCCGCTCTTTCACGATTGTAATTGACCAATCTGTCGTAGACATTGAGAATGATCTCGCCGCCGGCGGTCTCGTAATCGAGGGCCGGATCCAGCGTTTCGGGTTCACCAAATTGCGGCAGGAAATACGTCGTTGGATCGGGCGAGGTAAACTCTCCAGTCGTGGGAGCTTCCGTTTCGGCCGGCTCCTCAGTGGCCACCGGGCCAGACGGTTCCGTGGCAGCAGGCGGCTCCGGCTCTTCGGCCGTCGGTGCAGCTGCTGGTGCACAGGCCGTCATTACCATGCTGGCCATGACCAGCAGGCTTAAGAAAACGAACAGTTTACGCATCTTTCTTCTCCTCACAAGTATTGAAAGGGTTTGATTTTTGGTTACACATGTCGAAAGCAAACATTATGTTTGGTTTGGGCGATCACCTCCTTTCCAATTCTCGCTCATTACAAGAACTTTTCCGCAAAAAAACACGCCACAAAGTGACCCGGTCTGATCTCGCGAAACTCAGGGCGCGACTGGGAACATACTTCTTCGGCAAACGGGCAGCGCGTGCGAAAACGGCATCCAGAAGGCGGATTGGCAGGCGACGGTACATCGCCTTTCAAAATAATGCGCTCGCGCTTTGCCTCTGCAATCGGATCCGGGATTGGCACGGCCGACAGCAGGGCTTGCGTATACGGGTGAAGCGGTTTGGCGTACAGCTCATCCCGATCGGCCAGCTCTGCAAAGATGCCGAGGTACATCACTGCCACCCGGTCGCTGATGTGACGAACCATCGAAAGGTCGTGAGCAATAAAGAGATACGTCAGGTTGAACTGTTCCTGAAGCTCCTCCAAGAGATTTACCACCTGCGCCTGGATCGAAACATCCAGGGCGGAGATCGGCTCATCACAAATGATGAAGGAAGGCTGCAAAGCCAGGGCGCGCGCCACACCGATGCGCTGGCGTTGGCCACCGGAAAATTCGTGTGGATAGCGGCTGGCAAACGATGGGTTGAGGTTGACCAGCTCGAGCAGATGATCAACACGATCCTTCATTTCCTTCCCCGTCGCAACCTCGTGCACCAGAAGCGGCTCGGCAACAATATCGGCCACCGTCATGCGCGGATTCAGGCTTGCGTACGGATCCTGGAAAATCATCTGCATCTTGCGGCGCATTTTACGCAATTCCTCGCCTTTCAAATGGACGAGGTCGACACCCTCGAAGTGAACCGCACCAGCCGTGGGGCGGTAGAGCTGCAGGATCGTGCGACCGGCTGTGGATTTGCCGCAGCCCGACTCACCAACCAGGCCAAGCGTCTCGCCACGCCTGACATCGAAGCTGACCCCATCCACCGCGCGCACCGCGCCAACCTGGCGCTGGATCACCCCGCGGTAAATGGGAAAATGCATCACCAGATCTTCGACCTCGAGCAGGGCCTCTCTGTTGTTGGCAGTTGTGCTGTTCATTAGCGATGTCTCCCGGTCTCGGGGTCGACCCAGCAAGCCGCGCGATGGTTAGGCCCCACTTCCATCAACGGAGGCATTTCGTTCCAACAGTGCTCCATCACCCACTTGCAGCGCGGGGCAAACGGGCAGGCGTTCGGCTTCTGATAGAGCACGGGCGGCTGACCCCCAATGGAGTATAACTTCTCGCGTTGCTGCTCGTCCACACGGGGGAGACTTCCCAGCAATCCAATCGTATATGGATGCTCGGGGTTCGCATACAGCTCTCTCACAGGGGCTTCTTCGATAATGAAACCACCATACATGACAAGCACACGCTGGGCAATGCCTGCCACGACGCCCAGGTCATGAGTGATCCAGATAATCGCCATCCCCAGTTCTTCGCGCAAGCGTTTAACCAGGTCTGTGATCTGCGCCTGGATGGTCACATCCAGTGCGGTCGTAGGCTCATCGGCAATTAGGATCTGAGGGCTGCATGAAAGAGCCATGGCAATCATGACGCGCTGGCGCATACCGCCTGAATACTGGTGAGGGTAATCGTTCAAGCGATCTTTCGCATTCGGAATCCCCACCATGGTCAATAACTCGGCTGCACGCTCGCTCGCCTGCTTCTTGGTCATGCCGATATGTAAGATCAGCGGTTCCTCCAACTGGCGTCCAATCGTTAGAACCGGGTTAAGGGATGTCATGGGGTCCTGAAAGATCATGCCGATCTGTGCGCCGCGCACATGACGGATTTCTTCATTTGACATTTTAAGGAGATCCTGCCCGGAAAAGAAAGCCTTCCCCGCAGTCACTTTTCCGGGAGGCGACGGGATCAAACCCAGGACAGAGAGCATGGTCACGCTCTTGCCACACCCACTTTCCCCCACCACACCGAGCGTCTCGCTCTCAGCTAAACCAAAAGAAACACCGTTGACCGCATGAATGACCCCTTCCGGAGTCTTGAAAGTCGTTTCAAGCCCTTGCACATCTAGAATGTAGTCGGGCATTAATATAATCCTTTACGAGATTGGGGTATTGAAACATAGAGCTTCAAAGTATTGAGCAAATGGAATTATACCTAATTCCTCAAGTGCGTCAATCATAATACATCCGTAGGGCAAGCGTAGGGCAGGCGAATCGAAAAAAACAGTTCTCGAGAACTGTTTTTTTCAGTGTTTCAGTCGGATGAATTTGAATATTTCTGGCGTCGATTTCACCGCCTGAATTGTCTTACAGGATCCAGATCGAAATGTTAAAGCGTGGCGGAAAGGATAACCGATGTACAAAAATCAAAAGGGATACGAAGTCGACCTGCGTATCCCTTTGCTGGTTAGTGGTTAAGTGGATCTATGAAGCGTTGATTTCATTCAGGGCGGCTTCCAGCTCCTGCTGGAACGTGCTGAAAGGTTGCGCACCTTCGATCAGTTTGGTTCGTGTCTCGCCATTGACCGTATAGGTAATGAGGAAGGCGGGTGTTCCATTGACGCCGGCTGTCCGGCCGTCTTCAAAGTCCTGCTGAACGCGATCCAGATATTTGCCGCTGTCGTAGCAGCTATTGAACTGTTCCATATCAAGCCCGGCCGTTTCAGCAATGGCTTTTATGCGCCGGTCGGTAAACGAGCCGGCATCCTCACCGAGGACATTCGCGAACAGGTGGGCGTGCATGTCCCAAAACTTACCCTGATCCCCCGCACAATAGGCTGCTGCGGCTGCATCCCGGGATTCTGTCCTGGCACCACCGATATTCTGGCTGACCCAGTTGCCCATCGACCGGTAGACGAACTGAACCTGGCCGGTATCAATATAATACTGTCTGAGCAGCGGCTCGGTCTCCTGATGGAACCGTTCGCAGAACGGACACTGGAAGTCTGAAAATTCTTCGATCCGGATCGGCGCATTTGGATCGCCCATCGTATTGTCGTTCGCATTCGGGTGTGTTCCCGGATCGACGGCGACAACTTCGGCGACAGGCCTGAGCTGCGGCCAAACAATAGCGAAGACCAGCAGGGCTGCACCAATGGAGATCAGCCCAATCGTGAGCAGACGCCTGCGCATTTCCTGCTGGCGGATTTTCTCACGCCGTTCCTGGCGTTTACTCTTCTTCTCGGCTCTCATGAAAACTCCTTGATGTAATGATAGTAGAACAGAATTTTCCCATGCTCAAAATGTTTTGTCTAGGAAAAGTTTAAGGGCCTCTTAATATCCCAGCCAAAAGCCCAAGATTCCTATATCATCTGCCTGTGGTGATCTTGAACTCACAGGTATTCCTGCCGGTTGCCCTGCAGGAGATCTCCTCCACATCATGTCCCTGGCCGGTCGCCCAGAAGAGACTCTCGCGGATCAAACCCTGGGTCACGAAGCAGACCGGAGAGGGGGCGTGCACATGCCGGGCGGCGGGGGAAATATGATCCACCAGGAGCAGATCCAAGTCAAGTGTATGAACCGTGATGTCGCCCGCCTGGCTTCCGATCAGGCGCCCCAACAATTCCAGCGTGGACTTTCGGCGTGCAGCCAGCGGCAGTCGTTTGATCAACACAGCCTGGGTTTTGCCTCCCAGCGCGGCATCCTCCAGGAGATGATTCCATAAGCGCTGCCCGACGCGCACAAGCACTCCGCGTGCGCCGCGTCCATAATACGTGCGGATCGCATCCTGAAGGGAGGCATAGGCGTTGGCCGATTCAGTCGAATCGATTTTTAGGAATGTATCGGCTCTTGCCCATTCAGAAGGCAGTTTTGCCAGAGCAAGCATGGCATTGAATTGATCCGCGCCCAGCTCCATCGCAACAGTTTCCACAAAACGACGAAGGATGCGGCTTGAAAACTTTGAGTCGCTCACTCGCGCGCTTCCCCTACTTCGAACCTGCAATACTGATCGCCTTTTGCAAGGCAGTGCGTCTCGATAATCTGATGCTCTTTTCCGCTCGCCCATAGCACAGCTTCGCCGATGGAGCCAACGTAGACATGACAGATCGGGATATCGCTCTGGCGTCCGTAACAGATGCCACACGTGGTTTCCAAATACGCGATCTTCTCCCCGCTGTCGTCCACCCAGGCCTCCACTTGCGGGTTGCTCTTTTTGAGCGCGCCAGCCATGCTGTTCAAGATGAATTTGATGCGCTGCTTCTCAGGTAAAAGCTTCAGCGCCATACCTGCGAGGCCGAGCAAAGCGGCCTGTTCCCGCACCGCGTACTGGAAAGAGGCCTTGCCAATCCGGCGCAGCATCCCACGACCGCCGCGGCCATAAAAGGCCTCAATGGCTTCGTTCAACTTCGCGTATTCGGAGGTATGAATGGAAGGCTCAAGGGTATCCGGCGGCAAATTGCCGATAAATCTCTCCAGCCCACTCGTGCGCAGTACCGTGTTCAGGCCGTTTTCCCCCATTACTTCCTGTGCGGAGGTCAATGCCTGCCGCACGAGCGCATTGACGATCATTGCATCCTCTTTGATTACCATACTTTCCTCCTTAGATGCTTGCAGGCACATCGAAAGTGTACACAGGATACTCTTCACCTGTGCGCATGAATCCCATTTTCCGATAGAGATTCAAAGAAGGTGTGTTATCGCTTTGCGTGTTCACAGTCAGCCTGAGTATGCCGTGATCGGCGAGCATTCTGAACAGGTCGGTCAACAGGGCTTTACCGGCACCGTGTCCCTGAATCGCTGGATGCACTGCCAGGCGGGCGAGGTGGGCGCGTTGCCCGCCGCCGGTGGTGATCTGATATCCGACAATCCTATCTGCCTCCTCCGCGACCGTCGCGAACAGCGACTGCGAAAACGCCCTGTGAAGGGTCCCCAACGGATTTTGCCAGAGCGGGGCGAAGGAAGCTGCGTCCGTCTTTTCCACCTGGGGAAGATCGGCCTCCGTCATCTCGCGGATGCGGATGCCCCGGGCTTCGTACACAGCCCAGGGCTGGCCGGCGAAGCCATGCCACTCGAGCATGACGATCTGCTGGCGATTGACGAATCCGTTTGCAGCCAGCAGTGACTGGAACCAGGGCTGCATGGCGATTGCCGCGACCGTCGCGCCTCCGCCCCGGGCGATTTCGTGCTGAGCCGTAGACCAGAGCGCATCCCAGGCGTTTTGTGCCGACCAGTGGCTCGCATAAACGAACAACCGCACCCAGGCGATTCCCATTGCCTCCGTGGGACAGGCCAATGCGGCTGTAATCTGTCCGCCTTCCTCCAACGCCCAGTAAAACCGAGCGCCCAGCCATTCCAGGGGCGAACGCCAGTCGAGATGACGATGGAGACGCGCTTCAAAAAAGATCAGATTCGATAATTGCTGGTGGTCCTTGATGTCCGCCGGGCGAACCAGAGTATTGATCACCATTCACCTTGCAGGGTAACCGACAACGGAGATTATCTCACTCCGATACGCATCAAGAATTTCATAATGCGCTGGGTCAGCGTGGGTTTCTCGACCAGACGAAGAGAATCAAACACATCCAGTTGTGAGGCCGAGATACGGCCGCGCTTCAAGTTTAGATTTGCCGCAGCCCTGCGGACCGTCGAATGCATGTCCCCTGCCCCGGCCTGTTCCAGGAGGGAGGCAGCACGCTCATACTCGGCCAGCGCCTCTTTCCATTTTTTGAGTCCTTCCAGGGCAGCGGCGCGATTGCTGACAGCAATACCCTGTCGCCGTACATCGCCTGCATTCTGAAAGATCTCTTCTGTGCCTTCTGTGGCCTGCAGCGCTTCTTTTGCCTTCCCGGCCTGCAGGAGAGCCACGCTCTGGTTATTCCTCATCTCCGCCGCATTTAATACATCCTGCGCGGCGGCATATGCCTGTGCGGCCTGCGAGAATAAATCGGCCGCTGCGGCGTAATTCTGTTTCTCGTATTCCTTCTTGCCGTTTACAGCAAAAGTGACGGGGCTGGGCTGATCCACGCGTCGTCCTACAATGTGATTTCCAATAAGTCCTCTGCTACCGCCCGCAGCCTATCCTTGGACATGTTACTCAGCTTCCTTGCCAGCTCCAGATAGGGACGGTTGACCGGCATTGTAACGAACTGCTGCAGCTCCACCGGCATCTCTAGAAAGTGCTGGACCGCTTCCTCATTCATCATCCACTGCCCGATCGGGCCGCTCCGGTCGAAGAAGGATTCGATCCTTCCGCCTAATGTTCTGACGAGCAGCTCCAGCTCGGGAAGAGGAATGGGCCGTTCTCCTAACTCATAGGCTTCGATACGCTCGCCCGGTATATTTGTTGCGTGTTCGAGGTTACGAACGGAGATACTGGCGTTCATCCGTTCCTGCCGCAAAAGGGCGCCGATCTTGCGCTGGCGCACGGCCAGAAGTCTCGACAAGTCCAGGTTTTTGAAAGGAGAAGTTCGTTCTGATTTCGCCTGTTTGCCCCAGAAGTGATCCATCGGAAGATCGAGGAAATAGACCAGCGTTTCCAGTTCCGGCAAAGAGGGGGTTCTAATCCCCTCCTCGTATGCACAATACAAGATCTTTCTGATCCCCATGGCCTCAGCACATTCCTCCACACTTCTGCGCGCGGCCAGGCGCGCGTCACGCATCAATATGCCGAGTTTCTTCGAGCGGATAGCGATTTGCGACTTGGTGTCCATGCGACCTCTGGCATGCCTGATAAATTAGAGTCCGAGGCATGGCTTTCACCGATTATAGCAGAGGCTATCTTCTTTTACCGTCTTTACCGAGACCCAGTCCGCTCGAGGGCATAAAAATCTCAGCGCCCAGCTTGAAGCCTGCCGCCTCGAGACGCGGACCAAAGATCGGACGGATGCCGGTCGGCTTCAGCTCACCGATGATCTTGTTGTTTTCACCGATGCCTGTTTGTTCGAACTTGAAGATATCGGTCA
The DNA here is from genome assembly GCA_035708785.1 of Anaerolineales bacterium. Lineage (GTDB taxonomy): Bacteria > Chloroflexota > Anaerolineae > Anaerolineales > Villigracilaceae > Defluviilinea. Next base: position 7,540 of record DASTFG010000530.1, on the reverse strand, counting down.
GGACCACTGTATCGCCTTCCATGCCGACGACTTCGGTGATCGCAGTCACCTTGCGTGAGCCATCTTTCAGGCGGGTCTGCTGAATGATGAGGTCCACGGCTGAAGAGATTTGCTGGCGTACGACCTTGAGCGGCAGATCCATGCCCGACATCAACACCATGGTCTCCAAACGGGAGAGGGCATCGCGCGGGGTGTTGGCGTGTAAGGTGGTCAATGAGCCGTCGTGCCCTGTGTTCATCGCTTGCAGCATATCCAGGGCTTCGCCGCCGCGGCATTCGCCTACTACAATCCGGTCGGGGCGCATACGCAGGGAATTGCGGACGAGGTCGCGAATTGTTACCACACCCGTCCCATCGGTATTGGCGACCTTCGTCTCCAAACGCAGCACGTGGTCCTGCTGGAGCTGCAGCTCGGCCGCGTCTTCGATCGTGACAATGCGCTCATTCTCGGGGATGAAGCCAGAGAGGACATTCAGCAGCGTTGTCTTGCCCGAGCCCGTTCCGCCTGAAATGACGATGTTCAACCGGGCGATCACGCACGCACGGATGAATTCGGCCATGTGTTCTGTCAGAGAACCGTACTTCACCAGTTGCTGGACCGAAAGCTTGTCTTTCTTGAACTTGCGGATCGTGATACAGGGTCCGTCAATCGCTACCGGCCGGATGACTGCATTGACGCGTGAACCGTCCGGCAGGCGCGCGTCGACAGTGGGGGTATCTGCATCCACGCGGCGGCCCAGGGGGAGAATGATGCGATCGATGATCCGCAGGACATGGTCATCATCGTCAAAGACAACCGGGCTTTTGGTCAACTGGCCGCCTTTTTCAATATAGATTTTCTTCGGCCCGTTGACCATCACCTCGCTGACGTCGGGATCGTCCAGCAAGGGCTGGATGGGGCCGAAGCCGGTGAGCTCATCCAGGATATCCGTAAAGATCTGCCTGCGGATATCCTCGGGCAGATTTACTTTTGTCTGAACGTAGATCTCGTTCAAGCGCTGTTTCATCAACTCAGCGCGGTCGCCAAGCTGCAACTCTTCGCCTTCCATCGAGCGACCGATGTTCTCGATCAGATAGCGCTTGAACTTGAGCAGATCGGCTGAAGTCAGCCGCGTAAAGTTGGATGCGATCGGTGTGGCCATTAAGAAATCGCCTCCTCGCCTTTATCCTGTTCAGGCAGAACCCAGACGATCTGGGCGCGCTGCACTGCCAGAAATGGGGTCTGGAAGAGCGTTTGCCCATCCGGACCCAGCACACTTACGTCGGTAAGTGCGAGGAAGTTTTGATCCTGATCCAGTTCGTCCTTGATGCGCTGATCCCGGCGCACATGGATGCGCCCGCGCACGAGGTGCGTGGTTGTCTGGATCGTCGCCTGGATGGCGACCTTGGATACGATATCGGTGAAGATCTTGCCCTTTTCATCATATTCAATTGACATAGTGTCACTCCTGAAACCTGAGGCCTGGTCTCGGTGATCCTGTTGTCTAAAGCCTCCCATGGATCATGGCGACAAGAATAACGACGGATGGCTATGAATGATCGCTATTCGATTCCTTACAGGTTTACTGCTAAAGTGTATCCGAAACAGACCTGAAATGGCCTTTCACTTTCATTAAGTGGATTCGCGGGAGTGATGCCGGTATGCCAGCTTGACCATATTCTCTACGGTTTCTTTGAGAATAAAGATTGCTGTATCGGTCGGATATTTCGTTATGATAGGTTGGTGTAAGTCGTTTGCTAACCCAAAATTGCCCCCCATATACGGAAACACTGCTTTGATCGTTAAGCCTAAAATCTCTTCGGCTTCCGCCTTCGTCAACCCCTCCAGCCCGACGACCCGATTCATGATCAGATACACCTTGTCTTCATTGATATCCTGCGTTTGAAGATAATCTAGGACTGTCTTGGTAAGCTGAATGGTGCTCAGGTCGGCAGAAACAATCAGGGGAATCAGGTCTGCCTTCTGGATGAGAGGCAGGCTGATACGGGAAAGAGAGCGCCCAAGATCTAGAACAACAACGTCATAGGCGGAGCGAAGCGTTTCCACGATTTCATTAATACGCTCGCTATCGATCATGTTCCCATGCTGCGGATCCGGAGAGCCAGGCAGCAGCTGGAATTCCCATAAGTCCGGATGCGGCAGATGTTTAAGCAAATATGCTGCATTCGTTTGTTTAGATGGCAGGGAAGCCAGTGTTGCCAGATTTAGCTGTCCCTTGTAACCCACGATGGGGGCAATCGAGCCGATGGGCAGAACAAGGTCCGCCACAACAATGCGGGAGGCCGGCAAAGCCCGTTTCATGGTCATGGCGAGATTTGCGCAAAGCGATGAGGTTCCCGTCCCGCCCTTTGCGCTGAGAAAGACAATGAGAAGTCCGGACTTACGATTCTGACTGGCCTCTGCTTCTGCTGGCTCTTCCGCGCCTGCCAACTGAGTCAGGACTTGTTCCAGTTCGGGGAGAGCCTGTGCCGATTTGATCAAGTATACATGAACACCCGTGCTCAGACAGGTTTCTCTAAGAGCCGGGCTGGGATCACTGGAAAGGGCAACGAGGGCAGTCTTGCTTGTCCGTGGATCACTACGGAGTTTCTGGATGAATTCTTCGGCGTTGATGTCCTTTAACACGGGATCAAAGATGATGAGATCCGGTTTATCGCGCCAAGCGCTGATGAGCGCTTCTTTCCCAGAAGCCGCCCCTGTAACCTTGAATTCTTTTTCAGCCAGAAAATTAGACAGAAAAAAACGGCTGGTCGTGTTCTCATCCAGAATCAAAACGGACTTGCCAACCATAGCGGTTTCCGGCATGGTCAATCTTCGGCAGGGGGCATCAGATATCCCAGACCGGAACGGGTAACGATATGTTGGGGGTTATGCGCGTCCTCTTCCAGCTTCTGGCGCAGACGGGCAATGCTCACCCAAAGGATCTCCTTGTCGGTGCGATATTCCGGTCCCCACACGCTGGATAGAAGCTCTTCCGAAGTCAGGATCTTGCCGACATGATGGGCAAATTGCAGTAACAGACGATACTCTGTGGCTGAGAGTGAAATAGGCATTTCACCGCGCCATACTTCCGCGCGGGCAAAGTCGATCTTCAGGTTATCATGCGTAAAGAAACGCGATTGTCCCACCTCACTGGGAGGCTGGGCGCGGCGCAAGACAGCCCGCACACGCGCCAGCAATTCCGTCGCCGAGAACGGCTTGACGAGATAATCATCGGCACCCAGGTCAAGGCCGCGCACACGATCCTGTTCATCCCCTTTTGCGGTGAGAATGATGATGGGTACGTTGGAAAATTCACGGATGCGCTGGGTAGCGCCGAACCCATCCAGCTTTGGCATCATCACATCCATCAATACCAGATCGATGGGCTGGCTGGAGAAGACATCAACGGCTTGCGCGCCATCCTGCGCAGTGACCACTTCATAGCCTTCTGTGCGCAGGTTGGCTTCGAGCAGGCGCAGATAACGGGGTTCATCATCTGCTATAAGAATGCGCTTTGCCATAGGGCCTCCTTCGCGTCATTTTGACGAGTCGATGGGCAGTTCTATGAAAAATGTGGTTCCCTGGCCGGGCAGTGACTCTGCCCAAATCTTACCACGATGTGCATCGATTATCTGTTTGCAAATGTAAAGTCCCAGCCCGCTGCCGCTGGTGCTCTTGTCACTTCGCACGCGGTAAAAACGATCGAAGATCAGCGGTAGCGATTCCTTCGGAATCCCAGGGCCATGATCGATGAAAGAAATCAGGAGATTCTGCTCCACTTGATCCAGCAGGACAACGATCGGTGATCCCGGTGCATACTTCAACGCATTGTTGAACAGGTTTTCGAAAACCTGTGCCAGACGGACTCCGTCCCCGCGAACAGGGGGAGTGGTTTTAACGTCCAGGTTGATATCCACGTCCTTATGGCGGACGCGAATACGCGCAGCCACATCCCTTAATATGGCATCCAGCCTGAGAGGCTGGAACCGGAGAGGGAGCGTTTTACTCTGCAAACGCGCGGATTCGAGAACGTTCTCGAGAAACTGTGCGAGGTGATCCGCCTCCTCATCGATAATCGTCAGGAACTCGCGCTGCGTGCTCTCGTCCCAGCTTGTATCCTGCCTGAGAAGACTGGTGCTGTAGCCTTTAATAAAGCCAAGAGGCGTTCGCAGTTCATGTGAGATGGTGCTCACAAAATCCTCCTGCAATTGCATCTGGCGTTTCAGCTCCTGCAGCTTCCGATGGGTTTCCTTCCAGGCGATGCGCTCAAAGACCAACGAAAGCAATTCCGCCGCAACAGACGCAATCGTGACATGGTCTTTTTCGTAAACAGGACCGCCAAAGCGGACAAAGACCAGTGCGCCTTTGATCAGCCCATCGCTGCGAAGCGGCAGCCCAAGCAGGTAGGCCTGATACAGACGATCGTCGGATGGTCTGTCCGGCATGGGGTCCTGCAGGAGGATTTGCCCTTTTGCAAGCACCTGCCCGGCGAAGGTTTCTCCCCAGGCAGCATCCGCCTCAGCAGACTTGGCGCGCCCGACTGCCCGAGCATAGGCCACCTCGAGTGTCTGCGTCTCCTGATCCTGGAGATAGACCGCCACATTATCGAAGACAAATTCTTCGCGCAATATGGTCAAGAACTTTACGACAACATCCCGCGCGTCGCCCTGCTGGAGGGAAGCCTCGATCAATCTGTGCAAGTACTCGAGCGTCCTGGCATCCATGATTCTTATTTCAAGCCTCCCGCCGCAAGCAGGGGGAATCTGAATGTGGAGCCGTGTCCATCCATGGATTGGACCTCGATCATCGAGCCATGCGCTTCGATGATCTGCCGGACGAGCGAAAGCCCGAGACCCGTGCCGCCATACTGGCGCGTGGCCGAGCCATCCAATTGGTGGAAGGGCTCAAAGATGTCATTCAAGCGATGGGATGGGATGCCGATCCCCGTATCGGTAACCGAGACGACGACAAGATGTTCCCCCTCGCATTTTAGGCTGACGGTCACGCTCCCGCCGGAAGAGGTGAACTTGATCGCGTTATCGATCAACTGGCCCAGCACCCAGGCAATTTTCTGTGTGTCTGCTTGGACGAGGGGCACATCGTCATTTATGACTGCCTGCAAATGGATACCGCGAGCCTGCGCCTTGCCCACCGAAGACTTGATCGCCAGATTGCACAGACGGCGAATATCGACGCTTTCCTGCTTGATGCTCAACTCACCGCGTGAGGCAAGCGAGACCATAATGAGATCCTCGATCAGCGTTTCCAGCCTGCCGGTGGATTGCTGGCTGACCTGCAGGGCATGTCGCTGTTCCTCAGTGATGGTCCCCAGCGACTCGCTGATGAGCAGTTCGATATAGCCCTTAATGTGTGTGAGTGGGGTACGCAGCTCATGGGAAATGTTGGCGACGAAATTCGCTTTAAGCTGGCTTAGCTCTGAAACTCTCTCGAGCGCCTTTTTGAGCTCTGCGGTGCGCTCCTCGACCCGGCGCTCCAGCGTGCGATTCGCCGCCTGCAGTGCGGACCTCAAATGGAGGATCTGTTCGGTGACCGCCTGGTCGAGGTCAGCGCGGTCGATCAGGTTCAGATCCATCAGGGCATGGCCCAGAACGATCAGTTTGCCTTTGGCGATCTGTTCTTGCTGATAGGCGAGCGCTCTTTGCAGTGCTCCCTCGGTGATAAGTCCCTTTTGAATCAGATATTCCCCCATACGGGGAACGAGCATCTCTGGTGTCAGGCGCTGCTGGTCTGCCATAGAATTCGTCGAAAGCTTCGCTCCGTGCTTAGAGTGCTAGGTGAACCCATTCTCCGCCGACCATTGTAGCCGAAGATTGCATGGCGAGCAATTCATCAGGTTCGCAGGTGAAAGGATCCTTCTCCAGGACGATCAGGTCGGCCAGGAAGCCCGGAGCAAGCCGGCCCAGGCGATGCTCCATATTCGCAGCGTAGGCAGGACCAAGGGTGTAGCCCTGCACTGCCTCTATCATGGTCAATCTTTGTTCGGGGTACCAGCCCTCGGCGGAGGGGGAGCCGTCGGGGCGCCGCCGGGTGACCGCGGCGTGCAAGCCCCAGAATGGATTCGGCGACTCGACCGGCGCGTCCGATCCGAAGGCAAGCCGCGCCCCATGGTCCAGTTGAGTCCGCCACGCATAGGCGAGGCGGGAACGCTCACCCCAGAACTGGTCGGCCATGAGCATGTCGGAGGTGGCATGGATTGGCTGCATCGAGGCGATGACGTTCAGCGCGCCCAGGCGCGGCGCATCGTCGGGGTGGATGACTTGCACGTGTTCGATCCGGTGGCGGAGCGCAGGGAGGTGATTCTCTGTCTCATAGCTGCGCAGCTGCTCGTAGGCGTTCAGCACCTCGTGGTTGGCGCGGTCCCCGATGGCGTGGACGGTGAGGCCGAGGCCAACCTGCGCGGCCCTGCGGCCCTGCTCGAAGAGCTCTTCGCCATCCATGTTGAGGATGCCGCGATTCTTCTCTTCGCCGATATAGGGCTGGAACATCGCGGCCGTGTGCGGACCGAGGGCGCCATCCATAAACACCTTGACCGCGCCGATGCGCAGCCAGTCATCGCCGAAGCCCGCGCGCAGACCCAGGTCATACGCCTGGTCAAGCAGCTCGACGGGAATATTCTTGAGAACCCTTAATTTCAATCTGCCATCTGCATGGAGCTGCTGCAGCGCCATGAACGAATCGCGGCGGTCGAAATCGTGAATGCCGGTAAGTCCCATTTTCCACAGGATGATCTGCGCCTTTCCCATCGCGTCTGCGATCTCTGCGATGCCCGGCTCCGGAATGGCACCGTCTACAAGTTCCATCGCCGTTTCGAGCAGGATGCCCGTCGCGTTTCCCTTCTCATCGCGCTGGATCTGTCCGTTCTGCGGATCGGGCGTCTGAGAGGTGATGCTGGCGAGTCGCAGCGCGGCGGTGTTTGCCCAGGCTGCATGCAATGACTTGGCAGTCAGATAAACTGGGTTGTTCGGTGAGACCGCATCGAGTTCGGATGCAGACGGCCAGGTCCCCCAGACATTCTGATTCCAGCCATGGCCCAAAACCCACTCCCCCGGTTTTGCCCTCTTCGCCCGTTCTGCGAGGCGGCGCAGGCATTCTTCTTTTGTCTGTGTTTCGCAATCCACCTTCTGCAAAGAGAGCGCGTAGTTCTTCAGGTGCAGATGCGCATCGATCAGGCCGGGCAGGATCACGCGCCCCTGCATATCCTGCTTCTCGGCGTTTGGATAGCGCGAGAGGAGGTTGTTGGCTTCCCCGACCCCTGCAATTCTTTCGCGGTCGATCAGGAGCGCCGATGCGGCTGGCTGGGCCGGGTCTTGCGTGTGAATGTAAGCGTTATACAGCAGTCTCATGTTCGTTTTCTGGGAGGGGAGCTGGCAGTGTTCCTAGGTCAGTTTCTCGAGAAGTGAATTCAGTTCCTCATCAGAGTAATAGTAGATGGTGACCGTGCCCCCGCCGCTCTTCTTGTGTTTGAGGGCAACCTGCGTCCCAAGGCTGGAACGCAGACGCCGCTCCACGTCAAGCACATCCGGACCCTTACCGGCTC
>DASTFG010000529.1:0-5161 GCA_035708785.1 Anaerolineales bacterium | reverse complement strand
TGATCGGCGCGCTTGCCTATCTGCTCATTCAGATCCCCACTCTCATCAGACATCGAGGACGATACAGCCCGGCCTTTGGATTTGAGGACCCTAACGTAAAAAGAGTTGTCCTGCTCATGGGGCCGCGATTGGTCGGCGTAGCCGTTGTGCAGCTGAATTTTTGGGTCAACACCAACCTGGCTTCCCAAATGCAGGAAGGCAGCGTCGCGAGTATCACTTATGGCTTCTCGCTCATGCTGATGGCGCAAGCCGCGATTGCGCAATCCGTGGCGATCGCGGCCATGCCGACCTTTGCTGCGCAATACGCCCTTGGCAAAACCGACGAAATGCGCGCATCGCTGGCAGCCAGTTTGCGCGGCGTAATCCTTCTGGCAACCCCTGCCAGCGTCGGCTTGATCATGCTGCGCGAACCCCTTATTTCACTCCTCTACCAGCGTGGCGAATTCGACGGACAGGATGTGCAGCTTGTCGCCTGGGCACTGCTGTGGTATGCGGTGGGATTGGTCGGCCATTCCATAATGGAGGTTTTGACACGCGCGTTTTACGCACAGCAGGATACAAAAACGCCGGTCGTGATCGGGACGATCGCGATGGCACTGAATGTGGCCTTCAGTTTCCTGTTCGCGAGCCTATTCAGGCAGATCGGCTGGATGCCGCATGGCGGATTGGCTTTGGCCAATTCGCTCGCCACCGGGCTCGAAGCGACGGCCCTGTTCCTCTTCATGCGCCAGAGATTGAGGGGCATCGAAGAGAGTCATATCGGGCGCGGATTCATGGTCGCCGCCGCTGCGTCGCTGGGAATGGGAGTCGGCTTATGGTTCTGGACTCAGGCTACGGAGGACCTGCCCCGCTGGGTCACTACGCTGGGAGGTGTCGCTTTGGGCGGAGTCGTCTACGCGTTCAGCATTACTCTTCTGAGAGTTCCCGAAATTCAGGGCGCAATCCGGTTTGTCGCCAGGAAAGTGAAACCATGATCATGGCAGGTAAGGGGGCAGGTCTACCACCAGCAGACCGTTCGCGCTTTTTTCGACCAGAAATGGGAATATGCTCACCGGTCCCCCCCCGATCTCGCCGCAGCATGGACCCTGCTGGAACAAAGTCTGGTCTGCGTTATTAAACTCGACATAAAAATGATAACCACCATCCGCATCAGGGGCACGATAGGTGATCAAACGCGGGACCAGACACTGCAGTCCATTTTGTGTGCAGGCACGCTGAAGCAAGGCAGGGACATCGTTTCCAAGATCAGGATTCCAAATTTGGAGCAAACCAGTGTCGCCGCCGTAAAGTCTTGCAGCCAGAGCATAATCCTTGCTATGGAGGGCTATCAGGTAATCCTGCAAGACCTGGCGGGCCTCCTCCACATCTGGTCCGGCCTCCGCAGCATACCCGAGTTCGGTGAATAGCGTGGCAGCGAACTCGAAGATATCCCGGAATGTTTGCTCCTCAGCCTGCCGGCGGCCGTTTCCGTGAAGTGCCAGCGTCATTTCCAGCCCACCCGTCTCCGGCGGGAACATTTCTGTATGGTCAATGGATGCCAGACTATCCACCCAGGCGTACAGTTGGCCAAGCTGGGATGCTGTAAGGTAGCCTTCGGCGTTATAGCCCCTACAATCTGAGGCGCTCACCCAGCCGGTGAGATAGACCACCAGATCATCACAGAAATTCCCCGGGCCTCCCTCACGATGCCACGCAAATGCCACGCTCAATGAATCATCTGCTCCTCCTGCCTGGGCAACCTGGGACATCATGTTCGCCCACTCTGCGATGGCGCGTGTTTCGCCGTCGGAAGGCACGAGGTTGCCATACCCCTTGAAGATCAGGTTACCCGCGCGCGTTCTGGCTGAGAAGGAGGCGTAGCGATCCCCCAGCTCCAAAAGACGCGCCGAATGGCCCGTGGTCTGCGCGGGGACGGCGCTCAATGTACTTCCACAGTCTCCATACGAGAGGCTTTGAGGTGTAATTGCCGCCGTTTCACAAGGTGACCCTCTGCTTTCCCAGAGCAGCAGCTCGCTTCGTACCTCAGGGGTCGCAGCGTCTTGCGGAGCCGGCGTGGACAGTTTTTCAGGGGCCGGACCTGTAACAAATGGCAGGCAGGCAGATAGGAGTAAGGCCATTACCGTGGCAATAGAGTATGCTTTCACTATCATCGCTTATGTCCAAATCATCCATTGTACAGTTGCAACGATAAGACCAAGCAAGATGCCTGCGATCACTTCCAGCGGCGTGTGGCCAATCACCTCGCGCAGTTCCTTCTCATCGACCGCGTGGCCGTGCAGCAGTTCATTGAACAGGACATTGATCCGCTGTGCGTGGATCCCTGCCTGCTGGCGCACGCCTGCGGCATCGTAAGTAACGATCATCGTCAGCGCCACGCCCAGGGCGAAGAGCGGGTTATCCAACCCAAAGTACAAACCGATTGCGAGGGTCGTGGCCGTCATCAGCGATGAGTGTGAGCTTGGCATGCCGCCTGTCGTAAAGAGAAGGGCCCAATTCCAGCGGCGGGTGCGGAAATATTCAAGCGGTATTTTGATCACCTGGGCAAGCGCCCATGCAGTCAGGCCCGCAACCAGCACCCTGTTCTCAAACAACGCCCAGACATTCATTCAGACTCTTCTTCGAACGGAAGCAAAACATCCCCGGCGACCCGCTTGACCTTCAGCTCCGCAGCCTCGAGCAGGACACTGCATCGCTCCGCCAGAGCCTGCCCACGTTCGAATAATTTGATGGATTCCTCGAGCTTGTTTTGCTCGGCCTCCAGCAAGGAGACGATGCTCTCCAGTTCCGCGAGGGCCTCCTCATAGGTTAATTCTTCAACAGACTTTGCTGTTTTGTTGGAAGATGATCTTGGCATAAGAACTCCGCACGATTTACGATTGACGATTTATGTTTGACGATTTGCGATCGACGATTTCCGCGTCCAGTTGTCCATCGGAAACACGAATGAAGATCTCTTCTCTCTTTTTCACCTGCGCGACTCGCGACACGACTCTGCCATCGTCTTTGCGTGTGACCACTGCGTAGCCACGCTGGAGGACAGCATGCGGGCTCAGGGCAGCGAGCCTCTTCCGCAGGCCTGTCACGTGCACGGATTGTAATCGAACACGGTGCGTCAGCGAGGCATGGGCCCGGCGCGCGAGCTCATCCGCGCGCTGGCGCTCGGACTGGACCCGGCGTTCAGGGGAAACGTAGCGAAGGTCCGCGATCAGGGATGTGAGGGAATTTCTCTTTTCGTCGATCAGGTTGAGCATCGAGGAAATGAGACGGGACTGGAAAGTGGAAAGTGATGCGTGCAAGTCGTGGAGGGTAATTTGCGTGGCAAGTTCCGCGGCGGCTGTCGGTGTGGGTGCGCGCAGGTCGGCGGCGAAGTCGCAAAGGGTGAAATCCGTTTCATGGCCGACTCCACAGATGATGGGTACCTGCGACCCGGCGACCGCGCGGACCACGCGTTCGTCGTTGAATGCCCACAGGTCTTCGATCGAACCGCCGCCGCGTGCCAGCAGGATCACGTCTGGCAGTTGGCGATTGAGCAAACCAATTGCTTCCACAAGCGCTGGAGGGGCTTCCATGCCCTGCACGGCCGATGGAGCCAGGATGACCTCGGCGAGCGGCAAGCGCCTGCGCAGTGTGTTGAGAATGTCGCGGAGCGCCGCCCCGGTGGCCGAAGTGACGATACCGATCCTGCGCGGCAGTAGGGGAATGAGCCGCTTGTGCTCCGGAGCAAACAAACCTTCGGCCTCAAGCATAGACTTGAGCCGCAGGAACTCCTGGTATAACGCCCCCTCACCAAGAGGCCGGATCTGATCGGCATACAGCTGGTATTGTCCACTCACCTCATAGATCCCGATCCGGCCGTGGACCTCCACTTCCCTACCGTCCTGGAGCGGAATCCCCAGCCGCGAGGCGCTCGTCTTCCACATCACGCACCGGAGGGCCGCGGAGGAGTCCTTTAACGTGAAGTAGATATGTCCTGAAGCCGGCCGCGACAGATTCGAGATCTCCCCCTGCACCCAGACGTCCTGAAGCACTTCGTTTTCTTCAAGCAGCCTGCGGATGTAGAACGTCAGCCGTGAAACGGTCCATTGCTGCTTAGGAAAAAGTGCCGGTTGCATTGGCGGGAGGATACCCGAAAAGGGACGAATTCGGAAGGATGGAGATAAAAGAATAGCATATGGAAAGTGGAAAGTAGGGAATGGAAAATGAAGGGAAGAAAGAGGGATTCTCTGCTACAATTCAACCATTCCCATGAATCACCTCTGGTCGCCCTGGCGTATGGAATATATCGAGAACCATAACAAAGACGATCAATGTATTTTTTGCATTGCGCAGGCGCAGGAAGATAGCGCAGAGAACCTCATCGCGCATCGAGGCGAACTCGCTTATGTCATCCTGAACCGCTACCCATACACCAGCGGGCACCTGATGGTCGTTCCCTTCGAGCATAAAGCCAGCCTCGAGGAGCTTGATCCGCCCACCCGCGCCGAACTGATGGAGCTGACAGCGCAGTGCATGACCGTACTCCGCGGCGTGTATAGCCCCCAAGCCTTCAACATCGGCGCGAACATTGGGGATGCGGCCGGCGCGGGCATCAAGGAGCACGTCCATCTTCATGTCGTTCCGCGCTGGGCAGGCGATACGAATTTTATGTCGGTGCTGGGGGAATCGCGCGTGTTGCCAGAGTCTTTGGAAGATACATACGAGCGCGTTCGGAAAGGCTTTCAAGAATTATCACGAGAGGAGACCGTTTAAGAACCAGACCGCTAACGAATACACCAATCCAAGAGAGAGACAGCACGACGACGCCATCGACAGCCATTGTGTCGACAATTCCCCTCAAGCCCCAATCCACGCCCACTATACAGCGGATTCCTTCCCAGACGAATCTAGGGCCTGATGAATTCCCTCAGAGCTACAATCCTCTAACGGGCCAACGTGTGGAAGACCAATCGCTGTTAGGTCGACCCGCGCTGCTGGTTTCTGTGTCGCATTTCCCTCCGACGGTCCGTCCGCAGGGAGCCCTGTCCTTTGCGCTCTTTTGTTTACGAGTTCACCATTACCGAAGGAGCCACGAGGCACCTGTCCGTTTTCTACGGGGAATTGCCTGAATCAGAAATTCCGTTGCGGTGATCCTCTTCCCTTTTCAATCCTACCTGGAAAGCCT
>DASTFG010000528.1:0-4654 GCA_035708785.1 Anaerolineales bacterium | reverse complement strand
TCCACGTCTTTGTACCATTTGACGCGGTCGCCGACCCGGTCGCGCAGACGCCAGGCGAGGGGCTTGGGTTCCTGCTCCAGCCGCGCCAGGATCTCGTCCACTTGTGATTCCACCTTCGCTTTTTGTTCGGAGGAGAGCTGTGGATAGCCATGCGCGAGCTGTTTTACTTTCTTAAGATTCATGGTGGTCGTACGCCATAACCCCCAATCGCTGGCACACAGGGCAGCCGCGCGCTGGATGTTAATGACCTCATTATCACGATCACCGAGAGGATGCTCGAGCAGCAGCATGATGGTGTCGATGATATCCTTTTCATTGATCTCAACGATCTGCATTTTTTCAAGCAGCAATTCGGTCAGAGGAATGGTGGGGGCATCAACTTCGAGCCGATCCTTCCAGTAGACAGTATGGCAGAAGTCGAGTTTCTCGTAGAAGACATCCACATGCAGACCTATGTCGGCCTTATCGTAAATTGCGCGTTCACCTTCTGTGGCGATGAAGACCTCACGATTTTCCGTGTAACCGAGCGCCGACATTAAGCCTTGTATCTCTTTGGTCTGCCTGCTATAAGCTGCAAAATCAATGTCCGTATAAGCGCGTCCCAGGGCCGCCTGGAGATATCCAAATTGGGGACAGTGCATCTGAAAAGCCAGTGACCCGATCACTCTCAATAGAATTCCGGCATCGTCACTGGCTTTAATAATTCGCTTAAGTTCGTTCTCAAATTTCTCGCGTTCAGAACGATCTTGTTCACCCATCCCGATGGAATCGTTCGTCATACCCATCTCCTGTGATGAGAATCAGGCAGGTATAGCTTGAAAAGGAGAGTCATCACACAATCTGCCGCTTTACGTGGTGTCGGCACATTATAATAAAAAAATCAAAAACTTGCAAATTTCTTCAGATTCTTATATAATGCCGATTCAAAAGTGAGCATTTTCCGTCATCTTTAGCCCACAACAACCATGAGCAAACCTCTTATCCCGGCCCAGCGGCGAGAGCGAATTCAGGAATATCTGGCAATTCATCAGATAGCCCGGACGGCCGATCTGTGTGAGCTGCTGGAAACATCCGAGGCGACCGTTCGCCGCGACCTGGAGTGGCTGGAACAGAGGGGAGTTTTAGAGCGCACGCACGGAGGCGCCATTCAGAGCCAGCGCATGCTCTTCGAACAAGCATACCAGCAAAGAGCACAGCACCACCCGGAAGAAAAACGGCGCGTCGGGGAGCTGGCCGCGTCGCTCATCGAGGAGGGCGATATTGTCTTTATCAACAGCGGCACGACGGTGACCCAGGTGCTCACCCGCATCCGCAAAGATGCACGTATCTCCGTATTTACGAATAATATGAACGCCGCGCTCGAACTGGGCGAACCCGGCTTTCTCTATTACCTGATCGGCGGGGAATACCAGCCGCGCTCCAACTCTGTTGCGGGGCGTTATGCCATCGATAACCTCAAGCAGGTCTTTGCCAATAAAGCCATCATCGGCGTGGATGGGATCAGCCTGAAGCATGGCTGCACCGTGCCGACCAATCCGGAAGCAGAAGTTGTCCGGCAGATGATCGAGCGCACCATCGGACAGGTGATCATCGTTGCAGACCATAGCAAGTGGGGTGTGGTCTCCAATTTTCAAGTTGCTGCGATCGATGAGATCGATACACTCGTGACCGACGACAGGCTCGATCCTTCGGCCATTGAATCCCTTGCTGCGCATGACGTCCAATGCCTGCTTGCCGCAACCCATCCCATTCCCGCCTGACGTAGCTTTGCAGCGGGCACGGGGTTTTGTTTGAAGAATGAAGTTTTGTCTTCCTGCTCAGAGTCTTGAAAGGAGGCTGCCTATCGTCGATCAAAATCATGCCGGGAGAGCAAAAGTGATCTTAGGAGTGAGAGCTGAAATGACATCGGTTACCTAAGTTACCTGATCAACCCTCGTTTGCACCTGTTCGACCCAAAGGAGAATCAAATGGCTACAGCAACAGCGAGACCGGAAGTCTTTACCCGAAAAGCGTCGGGACTCGTCCGTGTCATGTCCCCCTTTTCCGCATTCGTCTATAACATTCTGACCATGGGATTGATCTTTCCCTGGACGTATCTCTGGGCGCCGGGAGCCCTCCCGGGAGGGAAGCTGGTCTGGGGAATCCTGCTCGCGATGATCATAGAGATCCCGATTGCCCTCGTCTATGTCTGGCTTTCCACGGCGCTGCCGCGCTCAGGCGGGGATTATGTCTTTCAGAGTCGCGTGTTTGGAGGCGGCGTCGCGTTTACCGTGGTCATGTCGGGCTATGTGATCTGGATCCTGCAATGGGTCGCCCTCTCGGGCTGGCTGCTCTCGTATCTTGGCTTTGCGCCCCTGTTCCTTGGGCTGGGCGCCACGACGGGTAATGCCGCTCTATCCAATCTGGGCATCTGGTTCACAAGCTCCACCGGGATCATCATCACCAGCATTCTGAACGCGCTTGTGGCCATGCTGATCCTGATCAGCGGTTTCAAGAACTACGTTCGCCTGCAGGCCGTGATGATCGTGGGTACACTGATTGCCTTCGCGACGATGCTGGTCGTGCTTTTCCTGGGGAACCCCGCATCCACAGCGGCCAGGCTGGACGCATTTGCCCTGGCCATTGATGGGACGCAAAACTTCGTTCAAACGGCAATTGCCGCTTCCACAGCCGCAGGCATTGATCTGAACCCGCCTTTTAGTCTGCTGGCTACCCTGCTGGTCGCCCCGATTGCCTGGACCTCCCTGCAATGGGCCACCTACAGCGCACAGCAGAACGGTGAGATCAAGAATGCACGCTCCTTCAACAGCCAGCTTTTCATTATCGTTGGCTCGTTGATCTTCACCGGCATTCTGTTGGCTATTTTGGCTGCGGCACTTGAGAAGGCTGTCGGCACAGAGTTCCTCTATGTCGCAGGCGCAGGTTACTGGTCCGGTGTGGGGGAGGCGACCATCGCGGGATTCTGGTTGTGGCCGAATATCATCGCCGTTGCGCTGACAGCCAGTCCATTCGTCGTGCTTCTGATTGGAATTGGATACATCCTGAATTCTCACCAGATCGTCCATAACTGTTATGTTGGCATGACGCGCGTGATGGTTGCCATGTCGCTCGACCGTCTGCTGCCGGAACAGATCAGCAAAGTGGACGAGAAGTTGCACACACCGGTCAACGCGCACCTGGCCTATTTTGTCGCCAGCATTCCCGTGATCCTGCTGTATAACCTTCACCCAAATTGGGTTGCGCTGACCCTGGGTGTCACGTTCGCGTGCGGCTATGTCTTCGTGATCACCTGCCTGGCCGGCGCGCTGCTTCCCTACCGCGCCAAGGATGTTTATGAGGCCTCCCCGGGCGCCAAATATAAGGTCGGCAACATCCCTCTGGTGACCATCTTGGGCTTCATCGGATTTGTGCTGGGTGGGATTATGGTGCTGATGTTCATGTTCTACGCCCAGCTCGGTCTGACCAGCACCCTGGCCTATGCGGTTGTATTCGGCGTGCTGGCCTTTTCCGCGGCCTGGTATTTCTTTGTCCGGTACACACGGCGGTCCAAGGGTATCAACGTGGATTTTGCATTCAAGGAGATCCCGCCGGAATAGAAACGAGGAAAGGTAAAACGAGCTGGTGGTCAGTATTCTGAATGCGTACTGACCACCATTTCTCGTTTGTTTGATAAGATAAAGTCTTGCGGTGACAGGCTAGCTGGTAAGCTGCCCAAAACCGTCGAGAAAGCACTCCAACAATCCGGAGGCACTTTGATCGAAGAAGTTGTAGCAAGGGTCGAGGCCTGGAAGGGGAAAAACATTTCAGTTCAGCCACTTTCGGGCGGGTTGACCAATACCAACTATAAAGTGGAAGTCGATCAGCAACCATACTTCGTCCGTGTGCCGGGTGTCAGCACGGAGCTTCTTGCGATTGATCGAAATAACGAATATCACAACACGGTGGCCGCCTCGCAAGCAGGCGTCGGCCCGCGCGTCTTGCATCACCTTCCCGAATACAGCGTCATGGTCCTGGAATTCCTCCCCGGGAGGACCATGTCCAAGGAGGCGCTGAACGCGCCCGGGATGCCGACGCGCATGGCACAAGCCATCAAAAGGCTGCATGCGGGTCCGCGCTTCTTTTCGGATTTCAACATGTTCCGCCTCACCGAATACTATCTCAATATTTGCGGAGATCGCAATATCCCCATCCCGGACGGATACCTGGACCGAATGCCCACCGTGGCCGAGATCGAGAAGGCGATGGCTGTGAATCCGCTGCCCACGGTCCCGTGTAATAACGATCTGCTGGCGGAAAATTACATGGACGATGGCAGGTGGTTATGGCTGGTCGATTATGAATATAGCGGGAATAACGATCCGTGTTTCGAGCTGGGGAATACCTGCCAGGAGATGCAGTTCAAAGACGAACAAATCAGTGAAGTCTGTTCCGCCTATTTCGGTTCGGCAGCGCCGGATAAGATCGCGCGCATGAAGCTGAATATGATCATGTCGGATGTCGGCTGGGGGTTGTGGGCAGCCATACAGGCAAAGATCTCTACGATCGAATTCGATTTTTGGGGCTGGGCCGAGGAACGCTGGGGCCGGGCTGTCGAAAAGATGGACTCGGCAGAGTTCCCGGTCTGGCTGAAGGATGTGGCGCAGGAGTAACTCAT
>DASTFG010000527.1:0-14071 GCA_035708785.1 Anaerolineales bacterium | reverse complement strand
CCATCTTCTTTGGGGTGAGATGGGGTAATGTACCGGGGGTGATCGCACTCATCCTCGCGGCGGTCTTTGGCGCGACAGGCTGGGGTATGCTCATCACGGCCCTGGCGCGCACGCCCGCACAGATCGGCAGTGTGGGCTCGGCAATCATGCTGATCTTCGGAATCCTGGGCGGCAGCTTTATCAATCTCGAACAAATGCCGCCGCTGTTGCAGACACTGAGCAAGATCACGCCGAATGCCTGGGGACTCGACGGCTTTACGACCCTCGCCCTGGGCGGCAACCTACCGAATCTCTTAGAACCCATCACCGCACTGCTCATCATGGGCATAGTCTTGTTCGGTGTTGCGGTCCTGTTGTTCAATCGCCAAGGGATCATGCAAAAATGATTTTGTGGGGGCGGACGGCTGTCCGCCCCTACGGGAATTGTCTATGAAAAAAATCTTTGCCATCGCCTGGAAGGACGCCATAATCCGATTTGCAAGCTCATCCGAGCTGCTCTTCTTTATCATCCTGCCTGTTGTTTTTACGTTCCTGCTCGCAGGTGGGACGCCTTCGGGAGAGGAAGACCCGCGTATTCGCCTGCTGGTCGTCGATGAAGCCAGGACGGCGATCTCACAGCAGATCATCGCTGAACTCGGAAACTCCACTGCCGTCCGCCCTGAAGAGGTATCACGCCAGGAAGCGCAAAGTCAATTCGATGAACGGCGCGCCTCAGCGGTGTTCATCATGCCGGCAGGCTTGCAGGTTGAATCCTTACAGGCAGGCTCGGCGGAAGTGGAACTGCTCCAGCAGCCGAACAATATGAACGCGACGGTCGCCGAGCGCGCCGTACGGACTGCTATCCGCAGGGTGAGCAGCGGCGTCTCTGCCGCGCAGAATGCTGTGAGCCAACGCGAGGCAATACAGCCTTTTACTACCGAGGAAGAGAAGCAGGTGTATTTTGAGCGTGCGCTCGAGACCGCACAGTCCATTCAAAGAGATGCGCCTGAACGGGTCAGCGTTGTGGAAGGAACGACGGAAGACCAGATCGAGTATGACCCGCGTGCGAACTCGTCCGCAGGGCAATTGATCACGTGGGTGTTCATCCCATTGTTCGGGATCTCGGCCTTATTTGCCTATGAACGCCAGCAGGGGACATTGCGCCGCCTGCTCACCACCCCTTCACACAAAGCAACTTTTTTGTTTGGAACGATCTCCGGCCAGGTTGCAATGGCGCTCGTACAAATGTTATTGCTGGTCGCGTTCGGGATCCTCGTGATGAGGCTGAACTGGGGACGCGAACCGCTGGCATTGTTCATCATCCTACTCGCCTCGGCTCTGGCCGCAGCCGCGTTCGGCACCGCAATGGGCACGTTCATCAAGACGGAAGGACAGGCAACCGGGCTGAGCATCATGTTCGGAATGGTCTTTGCGCTGATGGGAGGCTGCTGGTATCCGCTTGAGTTATTCCCGCCGGCCATACAGAATGCCGTGAAGGTATTACCCACCACCTGGGCAATGCAGGGCATGCTGGATCTCGTACTGCGTGGCGGAGGCTTACAGCAGGTTTTGCCCGAAGCAGGGGTCCTGTTGGGATTCGCGGCGATCTTTTTCACGGTGGGCGTTCTACGGTTCCGTTACGAGTAGGAGCGCGAAATCCATGTCGCCGTATGACCCGGGCATAGGAATCGAACAAAAATCCCGCGCAGGGCGGGACTTTTATGGAGCCGGTCGCAGGGCTGGCTGCGGTTTTTCGCGCGGGTTTGTAAACAGAATATCCGGGATCTGAATAGGAGCCCAGCCGTCCTCGCTCTCTGGATTCGGAAAAGGAAGATAATAAAGTTGAATCTCGCTGCCATTGTACGGCTGAAACGAAAAAAATATATAATCCCCATTGGGGCTCCAGCGCGCATCCCGGTAGCAGCATATCCCATCCACGGGATTAATCTTGGCCGCTTCCCGGGTCTGACTGTTATAAAAGTACAGGTCGCCGAACCCGTCATTCCGAAGGGAATCATTCAACAGGAATAAGTGCTCTCCGTCCCAGTCATAGCTTGTGATGCGTTTGGTACTCTTGCTGTCGAAGTCAATATGCCCTCCGGGAATTCTGTCGATGCGGACGGGGCCAACTGTGGCGCAGTTGGGAATGTCCACGCTGAGCAGGAAAATTTGATCCGAGCTTACCAGTTCCGTGTCCACAACATGCGCCGCGAGCCGGGTGCCATCCTTTGACCAGAGCACTTCCCGAAACGCGAATTGATTGTAAAAGCAGTTATTCTCCAGCGCGAGCAGGTTGAACCTGGACTCCACGTCATTGAAAATATCGATATCGAATGGAAGGATATTGAGCGTACGCTGGATGCTGATGGCAACCATTTTACCGTCGCGGGATACACGGAAACCTTCCAGCGATTCACTGGCATCGAAGCAGACGATCTCCTCGGGTTGTTCAATCTGAACGTCCACGATATAGGCACAATTGCGCGCGAGATAGACCAGCCGGCCATCGGCAATCCAATGCAGCCCTGATTTGGCCGAATTGTCCGTCCTGAGCTGGATTAGCTCACTCCCATCCATATTCATTACATAGACCTGATTGCCTGCCACGAACGCGACCTTGTCTGCTCCCCCGGGAATGGATGGGACAACCGGTGTCGCCTCTTCGACCGTTGGGGTAACGATCGGCGTGAGGGTCGGCGCCATTGTGGAAGTCATCGTCGGTTCGGCTGTCGGAGGGACAGCGGTGATGCTCGCGCTCGGCGTCGGCGCGGCCGCGAAAGGAAGAGGCAGTTGTCCTCGCAAGCCGAACCATCCCCCGATGCCGGCCAGCAGGAGCAGGGCCATCACGATCCAGCCTGTCTGTTTGGAGGGTGAAGCGGACGTGTTTTGCCGACCGTTCAAAGTAGCCAGGCTTGGAATAGTCCGCTCTTCGCCAAAGGTGACCTTGTTCAAGGCCAGCGCAAGATCAACTGCGTTGGGGTAGCGCCCGTCCTTGTCCTTCGCCATCGCCGTCTTGATAATCGTATCCACCTCTGCCGGAAGCTCGGGCCTGGCCTTCAGGACGCTTGGGATAGGATCGTTCACATGCTGGATGGCGACACTGATTACTGTATCCCCGGCATAGGGTCTTTCGCCGGTCAACATCTCGTAAAGGATCGCACCGAGCCCGTAGATATCGGCGCGGTGATCGATGTTTTCGCCGCGCGCCTGCTCCGGGCTGATGTAGGCAGGCGTGCCCATCGCTTCCTGGGGACCGGCATCGGTGACGGAAACGGGCGCTTCCATGAACTTTGCCACGCCGAAGTCAGAAAGATAGGGATTGTTACCGGCATCGAACAGCACGTTATCTGGCTTGATATCGCGGTGTATGATCCCTTTCTCGTGCGCATGATCCAATGCAGAGGCCAGACGTTCGATAATCACAGCGGCATCGCTCAGAGAGAGCCTGCCCTTTTTGATTATGGCCGCGAGCGATCCGCCGGACATATACCTCATGACAAAAAAAGGCTGATCGTTCTCCTCCCCCACATCGTAGACGGGAACGATCGCCGGGTGCTCCAGGGAAGCAACCAGTTTGAGTTCGCGCTTGAACCGGGCCCGCGTCACCAGGTTATGCAGCATCTCAGACGGCAAAACCTTAATAGCTACTTCACGATTGGAGATTGGATCATGAGCCCGGTAAACCCTCCCCATTCCCCCGCGTCCCAGTTCCGCTTTGATCTTGTACCTGCCAACTTTGTCCGGTGACATGGGCCGAGTATATCAGAATCCCCTGGTGGGCAAACAGTGCAAAAACCGGTTAAAAATGAAGTCCCGCTTGAGGCGGGACTGTGCCTAAACGCTCAGTACAGGCTCGGCGTTGTTTCCGCTTAGAGCTGTTGGTCTTGTATCTCCGCTGCCCTCAGGGTATTCTTCATCAGCATCGCGATGGTCATGGGTCCCACGCCGCCCGGGACAGGGGTGATGAAGCCCGCAACTTCCTTCGCTTCATCGAAGTTGACATCGCCGACCAGCCGATATCCGCTTTTCTTTGTCGGGTCGGGCTTGGAATTGATGCCCACGTCGATGACCGCCGCGCCGGGCTTGATCCAGTCTCCGCGCACAAATTCCATCTTGCCGATGGCCGCGATCAGGATATCAGCTTGCCGCACTACATCCGGCAAATCCCTGGTACGTGAATGACAGACGGTTACGGTCGCGTTCCTGCCGATCAACAGTAATGCCGCGGGCATACCGACAATATTCGACCGGCCAAGCACGACCGCGTTCGCGCCTTCGATCTTTACACCCGCCTTTTCGAGCAAGTAGATACAGCCATATGGCGTGCAGGGAACGAACAACGGCTCGCGTCCCTTCTGTGCCAGACGCCCGATATTGATGGGCGAGAAGCCGTCCACATCCTTCTCGATGCTAATGAGCTGCAGGACGCGCTCCTCGTCCAGGTGTGCGGGCAAAGGCAGCTGCACCAGAATGCCGTTGACCTTCTTGCTCCGGTTCAACTTCTTGATCAGCTTTTCCAACTCTTCCTGAGAAATATCTGCAGGCAAATGATGGCTGATGGATCCCATGCCCAGCTCTGCACAGGCCTTCTGCTTGGCCGAAACATAGGTAGCAGAGTCCACCCGGTCGCCAACCAGCACGGTCGCCAGTGTCGGTCTGGGCTTTCCAGCCGCGGTTCGTTTCGCAACCTGGGCAGCCACTTCTTCACGCACTTGTCCTGCGATCATTTTGCCGTCGATCAACTGTGCTCTCATCGTTTGAGTCAACATAATCTGCTCCTTTATGAAATCTCCGTGAAGGATCGCACAAATATTATACGATTACTCATCTACCGGCAAAAGTGACACTTATCCCGAGTTGCAAATTACGCCCTTCATTCTGTCCACAACAATTTCGGTCAATTGCACCTCATCTACTTCATTCCATCTGGGTGAAGGAGCCAAGGCAGTGACACGCACAAAATTCGCGGTCAATCCCTCCATCTGCCAGCCCCATTCCCCCACCTCTGAAGTGGATTCCCAGAGCACGGACATCCTCCGTCCGATCAATCTCTTGCGATAAGAATTCGCCGACTCTGCGAGCGCGTCGTGCAGGATATGGTTCCGCTTCTTTCGCAGCTCGGGCCGCACTTGGCCCCGCATCTTCGCGGCCCCGGTGCCGGGACGCGGTGAGTACGTGAAGACATGCCCCCCCGCAAAGTTCATCTCCCTTACGAAACCCAGGGACTCGGCGAACTCCTCCTCTGTCTCACCGGGGAAGCCGACGATGATATCCGTCGTGATCGCGACCTCCGGTATCACGTCACGGGCGGCGGAGAGCAGCGCGCGGTACGAGCCCGGCGTTGTCTTGCGCGCCATCCGTTTGAGGGTCGCCTCGCACCCTGATTGCAGAGGCAGGTGCAGATGAGGCATCAGGCGGGAATCCTGCCAGAGAGAGAAGAAGTCCGCATCCAGATCCCAGGGCTCGAGGGAGGAAAGCCGCAAGCGCGGCACATCCGTTTCACGCAGAATGATCCTGACCAGATCCGATAAATGTTTACCAAAGTCATATCCCCATGAACCGAGATGAACTCCCGTTAGAACGATCTCCTTTGCGCCGCCCCGCAGCGCGGACCGGATATCGAGGATGACATCCGCCACTGGACGACTCCGCCCCTCGCCGCGCGCCACTGTGGTGATGCAGAATGTGCAGCGATTATCGCAGCCATCCTGCACCTTGATAAAGGCGCGCGTGCGGCGGTGCAGGCCGGGGAGCGGCTGGCGCGCAATCGGTTCTAGATCGAATGATGCTTGGGAAATGTTAAGAACATCCGAGACGAGATGGTCTTTGCCGTCATTTGGGACGACGTGCAAGATATTCGGAAGTTCGCTCGCCTGCGCCCGCTGCAAGGTGGCCCAGCAGCCCGTCGCCACAATCTCGCGTACGCCCGCCCGGGCGATCCGGCGGATCTTGCCGCGTGAATCGGCCGCGGCCTCGTTCGTCACCGCGCAGGTGTTGACGACGGCCATATCTGCCGCGTCCGCCGACCCGACAATATCATGTCCCGCGGCGCGGAACTGGCGCGCCATGCTCTCGATTTCAGCCTGGTTAAGGCGGCAGCCGATAGTATCGAGGTAGATCTTCATCAAGGTTGTATCACTACAAAGTTATCGAACAGCACATCCACGCCGGGCTCTGAGAAGGCGCCGGCCACGAGTCCGACATCCCCGAAGGGAAAATCGGTATCCTGCACAACGGCGGCTTCATTGAAGTTCACATAAAAGGAAAGCCTGTTGCCAACACAGTCCGCGCGCAAATGATTCGGCTCATTCACTTTGATAAATTCAGAGGGCCGCATCTCAGTCTGGCCGAGCAAGAGGATGTTACCTCCGATGAATTTACCGACAGCATAGTAGCCGTCGCTGCTGATGATGAAGAAATAGTAATCACCGTTCTGATAGCGGCACATCAGACCCGCTCGATTCTCGTCGGGGCCATTGAGCCTGGTCACATCCGCTTCGATCCGTACATCGCCGAAATTCTTTTCGGGCGTGGACCAGAGGTTAAATCCGGGCTGCCGGATCAAGATCCGATAGCCGCCGCCATCGTAATCCATGATGCCATTCTCATTGGAAACGCGATCCCAGCCGGTGGTATTGTCATCGAAGTCCTCCTGGAAGAGGACATCGCCGGGGCTGGAAGGAGGCGCCGTAGGAATAGAAACCGCTGCACAGGCGGAAAGAATGAAAAGAGAGAAGAAAGAAGAAAGAATGACGAAGGATTTCATGAGGGGATTTTATCAGAAATATCAGCGCGCTTCGACGACGCTTGACCTGCTCAACCAACGGAGCGACTCGCTCAGCAGGAGGGTATTATCGAAAAAACTGATCCAGCAACCCTTTGGCTTCCTCATTCCCCAGGTCGCGCGCTTTGATCAAATGAGCGTATGCAAAAGCACGATTCTCCTGCTGCAGATAGAGCATCCCCAGATGCACGTGGGCCGAAGCGTGCTGCGGATCTATGGCGAGGGCGCGGTTCAGAACCTGTTCGGCCTCCTCATGACGAGCATCGAGCACGAGCAGCCAGCCGAGGATGTCCAGCGAAGATGCATCCTCGTCCGCGAGCACAACGGCTTTCTGCGCGGCGGGGACACCGATATCTTCTATATTGATCTGGTTCTGCGCACAAAAGATCGCCAGCAGGCGCCAGTAGCTTGCCTCTCCAGGAGCAAGGCTCGTAGCGGCTTGATAGGCCTCCAGGGCGCGGATGAGATCGCCCAGCTTGGCATGCGCTTCGCCGACCGAGACTTGCCAGGCGGGGTTATCCGGTTCCAGCCGGGCCGCGGCCTGGAACTCCTTCAGCGCTTCACGGAAATTGCTCGACCGCTGGAAGTGCAGCCCGCGCAGACCGCGGACTGTGGGCGAATCCGGGTCCAATCGCAGGGCCCGATCGAGTTCCGCACTGCCTCCTTCGGGAAGCTCCAGTTGCTGGTTCGCCTCCCCAAGCCAGGCCCAGGCCTCGGCATTTTTTCCGTCTGCCAGGATAGCTTCCTGGAAGGCCACGCGCGCAAGCGGCCATTCTCCCACCAGCCCGAGCCCGCGCCCGGTGATGACGAACCGCTCAGACGCCGAGCCGTTGAGCGAGGCGAGGTTCAAAGCGGTACGAAGGATCTGCACAGCGGGATCAAGCTGCGGATCCAGCTGGGCGGCACTGGTCAGCTCCGGCAAGGCCTTGTCCTGGTCGGAAACCGTCAGGAGTAGTCCCAGGCGGAAGCGCGCCGCAGCATCCTCCTGATGCCCCGAAACATATTTCTGCAAAAATTCTGCAGCTCTGTGATACTCCCCATTTTCCTCCAAAACTTGAGCAAGACGTTCATAGAGCTGGCCGGATGGACCTGGCTGTTCGAGGCCCTGCTTCCAGATCCCGGCGGCGCGTTCGGGATCGGCGCGTAAATAATTGACATCCCCCCACGCCACCCAGCCTTCCGGCGAAAGCCGATCCCGCTCAAAAGCCTTCTGATATACATCATCTGCGAGGGCATATTCCTTTGCATGATAATAGGCATGGCCGGCGAGTTCATACAGATCTCCGCGCCAGGGGATGCGCTGTGCCGCGCGCGCATAATGTTCTGCCAGCTCGACGTAGGAATCCGCCCCGGGAGCCTTTCCGAGCTCGGCATAGCCAGAGAACAGGACAGGCATAAGAATGGCAAGGATAAGAAGGGAAAGAACAAAAACGCGCCGAAAGGCGTCACGGTACATGTGTTTATTATAGCGCTGACAGGTCATGGAAGGAGAGAGTAACTTTCCCCGCTCTTCACGGTCATGTAACGCAAGGATAACTTCCAGACAGAATTCTATAACTGGAATATAATGACGGATAACATGGGCGCCTCTCTTGGCCAGATTTTTTCGATTCTGACAGAGCCCGCAGGCAGTTTGATCTATCATCTCATCCTGGTATTCTCCATCGCGGGCGCACTCCAGTCGGCGTTTGTGCATTGGCGCTCGAGTGAGTTTCCACAGGCACGCCGGACGATGCTGGGACTCGGCATGCTGCTCGTTGCCCAGCTCGGCCTGTTCATTTTGACCGCACTTGGCAGCCAGGGGATCATCAACCTGCCGCTGGTGCTGCCTCCCCTGGACCGGGCTCTCACGGTTTTTTCCCTGGTATGGCTGATCTGGCTGTGGGCCTTCCCCGAACCGAGCCGCGCCGCGGATGCGGGTACCTGGCTGTCCACGCTGCTGGTCGCGGCCGCATTCGCCCTCAGCCTGGCAGCTTATTCCCTGGAGCCCGTTCGAACGCCCTATAACCTGACACTGCAAGAGAGTTTCTGGCAGCTGGGGAGCATCGCTTTTGCCGTCTTTGGCCTTTTCCTCCTGCTGCTGCGTCACCCCAATGGATGGGGATACGGCATGGCCGTCTTTCTTCTGGCGTTTGCAGGCCACTTGCTCTACCTGATGGTAGGCCGGGTCGAGGGAAATTATCCCGGTGCAGTGCGGCTGGCGTATATCGCGGCGTATCCCATCCTGATGACTCTTCCGCAGCGCTTCCCCGCGCCCGCCAATCGACTGACTTCCGTGAAGCAGCAGGATGCCCCGGTAGGAGAGCGCCGCCGCTACAGCACCGACCCCAAGACGTTCCATGCCCTGCTCGCGCTGGCAGGCGAATCCACGGCAGACAAACTGAGCCAGGCCATCACCCGCGCCATCGCGCAGACCATGCTGGCCGACCTGTGTTTCCTGATCTATCTGACCGACAACAAGAATCAGCTGCAGATCGCCAGCGGCTATGACCTGATCCGCGAGGAAAACCTAGAGGCCGGAAGCCTGACCAAAAGCCTGGTTCCCATGCTGACCAACGCCCTCCAGCGCGGCCGTCCGTTAAGACTTCCCTCGAGCAGTACATCCACAGATATTAAAGGCTTGAGCGATCTACTCGGGCTCAACAGTCCGGGGCACCTGTTGAGCGTCTCGATTGTCTCGCCCGAAAAGGACCCGCTCGGCGGAATACTGTTATTGTCTCCTTATTCCAACCGCCTTTGGAGCGCGGAGGACCAGGCGTTCCTCGCCAACATCGCCACCTCGCTTGTCCCGGTGATCCAGCGCGGCCAGAAGATGACCTCGCTCGAGCTCAAGGGCGAGCAGACCAAGCAGGCCCTGGAGGTCGCCCAGTCCCGCGTCGAAGATCTGGAGAGACGGAACAACGAGCTGCTCAAACAGATGGAGATCGTCCGGGCTGAGTCGCAGGAGGGACTCGCGCAAGCTGAGAACCTGGCAGCACTGACGAAAATGCAGGGGGAGACTCAAAAGGCGATCGAGCGGCTGAAGCAGGAGAACGAGGAATTGCGCGAGGCAAAGAGTGTCAAGCAAGAGGTCCCGGCCGCAGATTCGAAGCAGATCGAAAATGACTTACGCATGGCACGCGAGGAAGTAGCCCATCTCAAGAACCAGCTCGCCGAAGCAAGCACTCGGCTGGTCGAAGCCGAAAAAGGGCAGGCGAACACGCATTCGCTCGAGCAGGCGGAGGTGGTCGCGTCCATCTCACAGGAGCTGCGCCAGCCGATGTCCTCGATCGTCGGGTACACCGACCTGCTCCTGGGCGAATCGGTGGGGATCCTCGGCGCGCTCCAGCGTAAATTCGTGGAACGGATCAAAGCCTCCACCGAACGCATCGGCAACCTGATCGACGACCTCATCCAGGTGACCACCCTCGAGACCGGGCTCAACGAGCTCAAGCCCGAGCCCGTGGACTTGAACACGATCATCGACAACGCCATGACGTACACGAGCAGCCAGGTGCGTGAAAAAAATATCTCCCTACATCTCGACCTGCCGAAAAACATGGCGCCCATCTACGCCGACCGGGAAGCGCTCCAGCAGATCCTGATCCACCTCCTGCAGAACGCGGGGGCCGCCTCCCCCGTGGAAGGGACCGTCGATCTGCGCGTCCAGACGAAGACCGAGGACGGCCGCGAGTACGTCCTGATCCAGGTCAGCGATACGGGCGGGGGCATCCCCACGGAAGACATGCCGCGCGTCTTCACCCGCCTGTACCGGGCCGATAATGTCCTCATCCAGGGTGTGGGGGATACGGGCGTGGGACTTTCTATCGCGAAGACCCTGACGGAAGCGCAAAAGGGACGCATCTGGGTCGAGAGTGAGCCTGGTATAGGCTCCACATTCAGTGTGCTCCTCCCCATTGCCAGGGACCTGCCCGCTTCGGAAACGGAGAGTTGATGATGCAATCACTGCGCCAATTGGGCATTGGCATCGGCATTGCAGTTCTATCTGTGATCTTGGTTGTGGGAGGCATTATGCTGTCGCTGGCCGAGACCCTGCCGCCTGCCTCCACGCCCACCCAGATCTCCGCGACTCTGCCGCTGGAATTCCCCACGCCGACGGAAACCGCATCGCCCCTCCCCAGCGAAACCTCGACTGAGACTGCCACGAATACTCCAACCGAGACCTCCCTGGCTGCGGCGCCTACCCAGTGCATTCCTCCGGCCGGCTGGATCCGGATCCTCACCACGGCGGGCGATACGATCTATTCCATCGCCGAGCGTTACAAAACAACCGCCGATAGTTTGAGCGCGGCGAATTGCCTGCAGTCCGCGGACTTCCCCGCCGGGTTTGCCCTGTACGTTCCGCCCGTCCCAACCGTCACGGTGATCGCCTGCGGCCCGCCCTTCGGATGGGTACGAAATTACATCGTCCAGCGAGGCGATACCCTGTTCCGCATCGCCCAGTCCTACGGCATCAGCTACCCCAGCCTGCAGCGCGCCAACTGCATGGGGTCGTCCACGATCATCTATGCCGGCCAGAGACTTTGGGTGCCGAACGTCCCGACCCGCACGCCTATCCCGGGGATCACTGTAGCTCCAGATACCCCGACCTCTACCGATACGTCCATTCCTATCCCAACCACGGAAGAGCCAACCCAGACACCGGAGCCAACTGCGGCAGCTACCGACGTGCCTACCTCGACCCCGCCGGCAACACCGACGAGCGAGACGCAATGAAGTTTATTCGCTGCACCGTATTGTTGATCGTTGCCCTGCTCACCGGATGTGCCAGCTTCGCGCCCGCGGCTTCGAACGCACAGCCGGCCCTGCCTTTCGTCCTTGTGACCTCTGCGCCGAACGCGTCGCCGACGCCAACTCCCTTCCAGCCTGTCCCGTGGACCCCGACAGGCTCGCCGCAGCCGATCGTGGACACGCCGACCCCCACCGCAACTCTCCCCCCACCCACCGAAACTCCGCTCCCGACCATCGACCCGAACCTGCTGGCGAACACCCTCGCGCCCCTGGCGACGATCGACGCGGCCAGCGGCAGCCAGGTGCTGAACAATGGATATGAGACTGTCAACTTCCTGTTGATCGGCTCGGACCGCAGGCCGGGCGGCTCGTTCCGCACAGATACGATGGTCATCGTCATCCTGCGCCCCAATGAGGGACAGGTCTCGCTGATCTCCATCCCGCGCGACCTGTGGGTCTATATCCCGGAGTGGCAGAACCAGCGCATCAACACCGCCTACCAGCACGGGATCTCGGTGGGCTACCCGGGCGGCGGGCCAGGCCTGCTCAAGGATACGATCCTCTACAATCTCGGCATCCGCATCGACCATACGGCCATGGTCGAGTTCGACGGCTTCAGCCGGATCGTGGACACGCTCGGCGGCGTGGAAATGCCGGTCGCCTGCTCGTTCACGGACTGGCGCCTGATCGCGCCGCATCTCGATCCCTTCAACGAAAACAACTGGCACCTGTATACAGTGGAGCCGGGTCTCGTCCACATGGACGGGGACATGGCCCTCTGGTACGCGCGCTCGCGCTTGAGGTCGAGCGACTTCGACCGCGGCCGGCGCCAGCAGGAGGTGCTGCGCGCCCTGTTCGCGCAGGCCCTGAAGACCGACACGCTGGGGCGCATCCCCGAGCTGTATAACACCCTCAAGGATTCGGTTGAGACCGACCTGGGACTTGGCGACCTGATCCAGCTGTCGCTCTATGCGCCCAAGATGACCAACGCCGATATCCGCAGTTACTACATCCGGCCGCCGTATGTGAGGGCCTGGATCACGGATGCCGGCGCGTATGTGCTGCTCCCACAGGAAGAGGCCCTCCAGGCGATGCTGACCGAAGCGCTCTCGCCCTCGACCCAGACCGTCCAACGCCAGACCATTGTCATCGATGTAATGAACGGCACCTCCATCCCGGGCTTCGAGCAGCTGGCGACTTCTCGTCTTAACTATGCGGGCTACGAGACGCACATCGTCCCCTCCGACCGGCAGGACTACGCTTACTCCGTCTTGATCGACAAGACGATCAACCAGGACCGCGCCCAGAGCGATTCCATCCTGAACGTCATGGGGATGCAGACCGGAAGCCTGATCTCCGGCCCGGAGCCGGACAGCACCGCGCATTATCTTTTGATCCTGGGGTACGACTACGAGCCCTGTTTTCGTCCCGAGCAGATGGGGCAATGAAGGATTGGTCAGAACCTGCACTGAGCGAAGCCGAAGTGTCCATCACGTAGTGCGCAATGACACCCGCGGCGTCCATGCTGACTGCTGATGACTGATCACTGATTCCACGAGACGATTGGCAGAATCATAAGTATAGGTCTTTACCCCATCGGAGATCCAGCTGCCGTTGGCATCGTAGGTATATTGCCAGGTCGTGCTTCCTTGCTGTGCGGTGTCCAGTTGACTGGCGGCATCGTAGGGGGCGTTTCTCTCGAACGTGCGCATGTTGATCCAGCTCCTCCCTGAGGACACAACCCTCGTCGCTTCTACGGCCCAACCGTGTAATTCATCCCGCTGCTCCAGGGACCATATTCACCCGCATTCCAGGTCCGGAGCCACCAGCGGTAATTGCCGGAAGAGAGGGTGAGGCCCGGCGGTGTGACGGAGCAAGTGCTGGCCGTGCAGACAGCAGGCGACTCGTACCATTTGGTATAAACCGTCGTCAGTGTATCGTCGGCGTTGACCCGGCTGACCCACAGGTAATACCAGGCGGACGCGCTGACCCGGTCCCATGAGTAGGTAGGCGTTGTATCGGTGATGCTTCCCGAAGGCGAATTTAGCGTTGCCGCACCCGGAACATCCGGAAGCGGGAGATTGAAATCCATTGCAGGCGTCCACGGACCATATCCTCCCTGATTCCAGGTCTGGATCCACCAGCGATGCGCGCCGCCGCTTAAATTGATACCCGGGTTAACGGAACAGGTACTGTTGTTGCAAACCTGGCTAGCCTCATACCATTCTGCAAGCACTTTCCCGGAAGGGCCATTGATCCATAAGTAATACCAGGTGGCGGGATCTGCTGTGGCATGGTCGGCGGAAATATTCCACGAAAATGTAGGATTGGTTGCTGTAATAGCGCCAGAGGGTGCCTGCAGCGCGGCCTGGCCAGGCGGAAATATCACCTGGAAACTCATGGGTGAACTCCAGGGACCCGGCCCCAGGCTGTTCCCGGTCTGTACCTCCCATGTGTAACTGCTGCTTGTCAGCCTGACGGCCGGCTGAATCGCGCATGTGGTACCAGAACAGATATTCGCTGCGTGGAAAAATTGCTCGTGGACCGGAATATTGCCTGCCCTCCGGACCCGGAAAA
>DASTFG010000526.1:0-2820 GCA_035708785.1 Anaerolineales bacterium | reverse complement strand
GTCGCCCACTCGATCATCCAGTGAAACACCTCGAGCTGGCTGAACTGCGTCTGCCATGGGGATATACATTCTGCGCGCAGATAATCTACAAAAGATTGCCGGCTGGGTCCGGCGCCCACGGTAAGCAAGGGACGCAAATCTTCATCGAGGAGATTCCATTCCTGTTCGAAGCCGTTGAGCCCGCCAGAGGGCTTTTCTTTGATCGCTTGTTCTAAGGCGAGGAGGTATTTGTCGGCGAAATTTTGAGCGGACATGGAAGATTCCTAAGGAGGGATGTATATAAGGTAATGAAAGAGGAAAGAAGAAAGAGGATGGAAAGTGGAGAGTGGAAAGTAGACGATTCTCTCCACTTTCTACCTCTTCATCGCCTCCAACCCATCTACCCACCTTTTAAACGCGCCTTCCGTCCGCTCAACGGGTGTGGCATAGGAGAAGCGGATCCACTCGCCGCCGAAAGGGGAGAAGAACGCGCCAGGGACGACGGCGACACCATGGTTTTCGGCAAGGTATTGTCCAAGGGGTTCGGTATCTTTCCAGTCCCGGGCTTTGAGAAATTCGCCGACGTGAATAAACGCGTAATAACCTTTGCCGATAATGTGCTGGAATTCATGTCGCAGAAGCAGATCCTTCAACAGGTTCCGGCTGGCATTGGTCGGCTCAACAATGGATTTTGTGGCTTCCGCATACCCCATTTCATAGGCTGCCATGGCAACAGCCAATGAATAGAAAGGCGGGATGACCCCATGTGAGGCGCGCGCCATCATGAATTTGATCACCGCTTCATCCGCGATCAAATGGCAGTTGCGAATATTGGAGCCACCGAGAGACTTTGTGATGCCATCGAGAAAAATCAATCGCCTTCGTTCCTCAGGTGTGAAGTACTTGAGAAATGCATTCAAATCCATCGGGGATTCGTCGGTCACGTAGTGGTACATCCAGTCGAAGAGGACGAACGCCACACCCGCTTCCAGCGCGCATTTGGCAAGCGAAACCTGCTTTTCCACCGAGATCGTTAGACCCGTCGGATTATCGGGATTCGTGATAATCAGCCCTGCAATTTTTCGCCCCTTCGATGCGGCGAACGGTACACTCTCACGAATCGCATCTTCGGAATATGCCCATCCCTGGGCAGGATCACCCGGCGCCCAGAGGACATTCGCACCCACACCATACGGACCCCAGTTATAGGAAATCCACGGGACGCGCGAGACTATAATCAGGTCACCGTGACGGCCATGACCAAGCGCCAGCATCGCCTGGTAGGCTTTGACCAGCGCGTCGCGCCCGCCCGCGGTGCCGAGCACGTTAGCGGGTCCCCAGCCAGAGGAAGAGTCCAGCTTCCAGTATTGATCGACCACGGACTTGCGATAGGCGTCTGTGCCGAAGGGCATATCGTAAGCGGTCCCGTGCTCGATTTGGAGTTGCGCAGCACGCTCGAGGATGACTCTGGGAACACCGGACAGTGACGCACCCCCATCGCCCTGCGAGGCGTCGAAAATCTGCGCGCCAGGATTCCTCTCCTGGTACACCCTCAACGACTTATTGATGAGGAACATGCGGGACGGTGGGATATCGACCAGTTGGCGAAGGTGGTTGCTGACGGGGATGAGATTCTTTTCATCAACCGCTAGGACAGGTGTGGTGTTGGAAATCATTGCACTTCCTTTGTCCAAAAAATAACGCCCCGGTGATCGGGGCGTTTTGGTGTACTGATTTGACATGAAACTTTCGCCATTCATCTGACAACCACCAACGTCCCGTCGCTATAATTGTGACGGTAGTGCCGTTAGCGTTGGTTTCAAGGAGGTCCTGGCTGAACATTGGGCGCAAGGATACCACCGCGAGGAATCCCCGTCAAGCCACGCTTATCTCAACCCGAATCATTGACCACCTTCAAAGTCACCAAGAAAAATGGGTTTGTCCTCTGGGTCCGCAATCATTTCGCCCGCTAGCCGGGCAAGATCGAGAAATTCTCTGGCCTTCTGCCGATCGCCGCCAGGGCATAAGCCCGCGCCAGACCTTCATAGGCATAGGCAATATCGAAGTGCTGCATCATGTCTTTGTTTGACTCGGTCAATTCGAAGGAGCGTTCGGCATGCCGCAACGCTTCAGCCGAGTGTTCCAGCAATGCGTGGACATGACTGATCAGCCATTCACCGCGCTGTTGCTGAATGGCCGTACCGACGAATTTCCAGTGATACGTGCAGGCATGTGCGGCATGAAGCATCTCATCGTCTTCTGCTTGCGTGCGGGACGGTTTCTGGATCAATTCCCAGACTCGACCATTGAACGATTTTGCGAGATATTCATGGGCTTCGTCCACCGTAAAAGGCTTTGTTTTATCCATCCGGGGACATCCATTCTATCGAAATAAACAAATTTTCCCGCAGGTCTGCTCATTCGATCCTGCGCGACATGATCCAAAGTCAATTATCGATTGTAATCAGGATTCATACTTGTGTAGAGTCCTAGCACGTTTCCGGTGAGGTCCTCGAACAGTCCAAACCAGCCTATATTCGGGATCTCCGTCTTCGGATAAACGACCTTGCCGCCGAGCCTTTCCACATTCTTCAGATCGGTCTCGATGTCCTCACTGTCGATGTAGACCAGGACGCGTCCTGCAGGATTATCGTCTGACACAGCCGGGAAACCGCCGCCTGTGCCGTCGGCCCCTTCCCACTGTGTGTAATTCAGTACGGGATCGTGCTGCAGTTTCCAGCCAAGCAATTCCTGATAAAACTTTCCCGCGGCCTGGACATCCTTCGCGGGGATCTCAACATGGACAATATTACGTTTGGACATGGCATTCTCCTCTACTGA
>DASTFG010000525.1:0-5803 GCA_035708785.1 Anaerolineales bacterium | reverse complement strand
CTTCCATCGGTCTTTTGCTTCGAGTGGGGATAATACATGGCGACCTGTAACACGCCTTCGTCATCGAACACTTCGCGCGACCTGCCCGCCAGGAATTTCATCGTCTGGCCGGGGATCACGCCGACCACGCCCCCGGCGTTGCCGAACAACTGCAGGGCGTTGGCATCGTGCGAAGAACCGACAAAGCGGCTCAGGCCTTCGATCCCGCCAACCAGCACCTTCTTGCCGTACAGCGACTCGGCAATGTTCCCCTCGAGCTGGCTGTTCTCAGGCAGGTCGGGGTTCAGCGCCAGGTGCAGGCTGCTCGTGGACCCGTCACAGGCTTTATGGATGGCGACTTTCAGCGCGCTCCGCGGGATGCCTGCCGCGGCGCTGATCCGGTCGAGATAGTCCTCGGAGACCGGCGCGCTCATGCCGATCAGTACCCCTTCCACTTCGGAGGGCTGCCAGTTGCAGGCCTTGATGGCTTCGCTGAGGAACTTCGTCCCGATCTCCAACTCCACCCGCATGTGCTCGTCGCGCGACAGCGTAAGCGGGACATGGTGCCGGTTGCGGAAACCTAATTCGGACAGATTCAACGTTTCGTTGGCGGGGAGCGGATGCCCCAGCCTCATCTCTAAAAATGAGGGCAGTCTCTCGTTACTGTAGCTCTCGCCCCATGTGCCGTACACCCCGCCAATCCCGACGGCCGGGTTGCTCACGCGCTCGATCCCGAAGGGAATCCCTTCACCGACCTGGATGAGCCCTTTTTCCACGCCAGGGCGGTCAAAGAACGACTCGCCGGCCTGTGTTTTTGTTTCCTCGATAGTCATCTACCACACTCCTTGTTACGTTACGTCGAAACCCCCATTTGTGTGGAAAGTTTCGCGGTGAATCGGAATTGACCCGCGAAAAGAAATTATAAACCGTGCAACCCTAGCCCTGGATGAGAGTCCTGCCGCGGCTAATAACGCTTGTTGCCGCCGCGCTGCGGCGGGCGGCGAGGGTGGCCGCTGCCGCGATCCCTGAAGCCGCCGCGCTCTTCACGCGGACGGGCCATGCTGACGCGCAGCTCACGGTCCCCCAGGTACTGTCCATTGAACATGCTGATGGCCTTCTGCGCCTCTGCCTGGGTGCTCATCTCGACGAACGCAAAGCCCTTGGACTGGCCGCTGTCGCGGTCCTTGACCAGCGCCACGGAGGTCACCGTGCCCGCCTGGAAGAAGAGATCTCGCAGCTGCTCTTCTGTGGTCGAATAAGACAGATTTCCAACGTACAACTTCGATTCCATTTTTCTCCTAACGACAAGCCCGCCGCGCAGCGGGCGGGTCATTGATCAGGTGTGAGAGGACCTCAAAAGAGAATCACCAAACCCTGCGACGATGAGTCCAGTATAACACAGCCGCGCACTGCTTATCACCTGCACGCCCGGAGCCAGTGTGGGGCTTGTACCTGCGCGCGGGCGGCAAATGACGCGAGATGAATCCCTCACGCTGAGTGCTGCGATCGCGGCCGCTTGGTCTGCGCTCCCTCGCAATCACAGATAGAAAGTGGAATTAACTCGCCGCGAGGTGTATAATCAAGTTCAAAGAATGTCATGCCCATCCATCCCGATTTCTCAGGATAAGGAAGTACAACCTCAGTGATGGCATCCAAACCGAACAAAAAGTCAGAACAATCCCCCCAGCCAGACAAACCAGCCCGCAAAACACGCAAAGCACCGGACCCGGCCGCGAAAGGTCCTACTGAGCCCTCGAACCGCAGGAAGGGACTGACGGTCGTCGGCATCGGCGCCTCGGCGGGGGGCCTGGCCGCGCTGCGCTCCTTCTTCAATGCCCTGCCTGCCGATCCCGGCGTGGCGTTCGTGGTGGTGACCCATCTCCACCCTGAACATGAGAGCCACCTGGCAGAGCTGTTGCAGAGGCACACGTCGATGCCCACCCAGCAAGTGACCGAGAAGATCCAGGTGCAGCCCAATCATGTCTATGTAATCCCGCCCAACCGGGCTATTCTGATGGCCGACAGCCATCTTGAACCGGTCGAGTTCACAGAACCGCGCGGCCGGCGTACGCCTATCGACCACTTCTTTCGCAGCTTGGCAGCCGGGCACAGCGAATCGATCGCGGTCATCCTCTCGGGTGGAGGCACCGACGGTTCTGTGGGCGTCAAGGATATCAAAGAACAGGGCGGCCTGATCCTGGTCCAGACCCCGAGCGACGCCGAGTACGACAGCATGCCGCGCGCCGCCATCAACACCGGCCTGGCCGATGTGGTCCTGCCGGCCGACCAGCTCGCCAGGAAGCTTGCAGATTACGCCCGGCACTTCCCGCAGATTCCCCATGACCCGGGCCAGCTCACCGACCAGGAGCTCGAGACGCTGCAGCGTATCCTGGCACAGGTCCGGGCCCGCACCGAGCACGACTTCAGCCAGTACAAACTCTCGACGATCCTGCGGCGCGTCGAGCGCCGCATGCAGCTGAACGGGTTTACTACCCTGGAAGGGTACCTGAAGTTCCTTCGCCAAAGCGCCGATGAGGCGCAGTCCATGTTCAACGACATCCTGATCGGGGTGACGAACTTCTTCCGTGACCGTGAGTCGTGGGAGGCGCTGGCAGAGCAGGTGATCCCGTCGCTGTTCGAACAAAAAGACGAGAATAATGAGATTCGTGTCTGGTCGATCGGCTGCGCGACCGGCGAAGAAGCCTACAGCCTTGCCATGCTGCTCTTCGAGCACGCCGAAGGGCTGGATTTCCGCCCACGAATCCAGCTCTTCGCCTCCGACCTGGACGAAGGGGCGATCGCGCACGCCCGCGATGGGCTGTATCCCGCTGCGATCGAGGCCGACGTCAGTCCCGAGCGCTTGGAGCGGTTCTTTACCCGAGAGGGTGAGTATTACCGGGTGAAACGTGAACTGCGTGACGCGGTGCTCTTTACCAACCACAACGTGCTGCGCGACCCGCCCTTCTCGCGTCAGCACCTAATCGCCTGCCGCAACGTGCTGATCTATCTGCAGCGCCCCGTCCAGGACCTGGTCTTCGACATCTTCCACTACGCGCTCAACCCCGACGGCTATCTCTTCCTCGGAAGCTCGGAAACGGCCGAGCACGTCCCGGACCGGTTTACCGTGCTGGACAAAAACCACCGCATCTATCAGGCGCGGCCCTGGACCGAGGAGAGACCGCACGTGCCTACGATGCCGCTCAGCCTCCGGCGCGATCGCCGCTCGAGCTCGAAGGAGCAGCCCAGTAGTACCCACTCGCGCTTGAGGCGCCACCTCGAGGAATCCTCGGTCGCGGAAGAGCAGCACTACAGGGCGCTCGAAACCTACGGCCCCCCCAGCGTGATCGTCAACGAGCGCTATACGATCCTGCACGTCTCGGAGACCGCAGGCCGCTACCTGCTCCAGCCGCGGGGCTCCATCACCGGCGACCTGCTCAAGCTGGTACGCCCGGAGCTGCAGCTCGAGCTGCGGGCCGCGCTCTTCCAGGCCTTCGAAAAGGAACGCGCGACGGTCAGCCGGGCCATCTCTGTCAAATTCAACGGCCACCCCCGCCGCGTGGTGGTTGGCGTCCGCCCGCGCCGCGAAGCCTCGAGCCTGGACCGGGCGGCGGAAAAGCAGGCGCTGGTCCTCTTCCTGGAGGATGAAATCAATGAGCCCGATGAAACGACGCCGCTGCCTGCGCCCGGGCACCAGGCTGACAGCAGCGAGTCAGTCGGCAGGCTGGAAGCCGAGGTGCAGAGGCTGCGCGAGCAGCTGCAGATCACCATCGAGGAATACGACAGTTCCAACGAGGAGATGAAGGCCGCCAACGAGGAACTGCAGTCCATCAACGAGGAGTACCGCTCCGCCACCGAGGAGCTGGAGACCAGCAAGGAGGAGCTGCAGTCCGTAAATGAAGAACTGCAGACCGTCAACAGCGAGATGCGCGGCAAATTGGAGGAGCTTTCGCGTGCCCACAGGGAACTCCAGAACCTGATGGGTGCTACTGAAATCCCGACTCTCTTTCTGGACCGTCAACTCCGCATCCAACGTTATACGGCGGGGATCAAGAATCTCTTTAATATTCGGCAGATCGACCGCGGCCGGCGCATCAGTGACCTGACCCATAAGCTGGGGTACAACAAATTCATAGAAGATGCCGAACAAGTGATGCGCGGTCTTATTCCCATGGAGAGAGAAATGCAGTTGGGGAAAGGCGAATCCTATCTGATCCGCCTGCGTCCCTACTATACCGCGGATGACCAGATCGAAGGCCTAGTGATTACTTTCATTGACATCACGGAACTCAAGGAGATCCAGCGGGAACTCATCCTGACGAAAGAATCACTGGAGCAGCGCGTTCATGACCGGACCCGCGACCACGATGAGGCCAACGCCAGCCTCAGACAAGCCCGGGACATGTTCTATGCGCTTTTCCATGGTAACCCAATCCCTGCTGCCCTCGTACGCATCGACGATGGGATTTTTCTCGACATAAACTTAGCTTATCTCGAGTACTTTGGGCTCGCACGCGAGGATCTCGTGGGGCATACCTGGCAAGAGTTTGACCTGCCGGTGGGACCTGCAGTGCAATCTACACTTATTACTCAGTTAGGTAAAGAAGGAATGATCCGCGATCTCGAACTTGAGATCAACCATCCTTCCGGGGAGACCAGGACGATTTTGGTTTCCGTACAGCAGGTCCAATTGGATGGCAGCAGTTGCGTAATTGCGACCTTTATTGATATCACCGAACGTGTCCACGCCGAGCAGCAGATCCGCGCCCTCGCCTCCAGGCTGACCGCGGGAGAACAGAAGGAGCGGCACCGCCTCGCCCGGATCCTGCACGACGAGCTGCAGCAGAAGATCTTCGCGGTCAAGATGCAGCTCATCTTTCTGGCTGAGGCCCTCGAAAAGAACGATCTCAAGAACTTGAAAGTGGACCTCCACCAGCTGGATACCTGGCTGGCCGAGGCCATCGCCACCACCCGCCAGCTCAGCATCGACCTCAGCCCGCCGATCCTGCAAGGGGAAGGGCTCGTTGAGGCGATCATCTGGCTGGCCGCGCAGATGAAAGAGCAATACAGCCTGGATGTGGCCGTGCAGACGAACGGCGTCAACCCGGTCTTCGAGGAAGACGTGCGCGTGTTGATCTTTCAGTCCGTCCGTGAGCTGCTCTTCAACGTCGTTAAACATTCTGGCACGCTGGAGGCTGATGTTACTTTTGAACAGATGGATGGCAAGGCGTTGATCGCCGTGAGCGACCACGGCCGGGGCTTCGAAAGCGAAAAGACCATGCAGGACCCGGAGAAAGCCTACGGCTTGTCGAGGATGCGCCAGCGCCTGTTCCTCCTGGGATGTGATCTTGAGGTAAAATCTAAGCCAAACAAGGGAACCGAAATCGCGATCGTGGCTCCGGTAAAGGAGACCATGGATTAATGATCCGTGCTGTGCACGTCCTGCAGCTCGCGCCGAAAAGGACGCCTGCGTCGTGGAGTGTCGTACAAAGCTGCGGGACGGTTGCATGAACAGGAAGCTTATGCAATCGATCTTACTTGTGGAAGACCATGCAATTTTTGCCAGCGTGCTTGTCCGCCTGCTGCAACAGGTGAACGAGGTGGAAGTGACGGCAATGGCTACGACCGCCGAGGAAGCCCTGCAGAAACTGCAGGAAGGAGATTTCGACCTGGTTCTGGTGGACGTCTTTCTGCCCAAGATGAGCGGTATTACCCTGGTGGGGCTGATCCATGAACGCTACCCGGACCTGCCCTGCGTGATGCTGTCGGGGCACATGCTAAAGCACTATGTCCGGCGCTCGCTCCGGGCCGGCGCGCGCGGTTACCT
>DASTFG010000524.1:0-8740 GCA_035708785.1 Anaerolineales bacterium | reverse complement strand
CCCCGAGATCACCTCGACAAATATCCACATCCGCCCGACCGGGACCCCGGTCGAGGGGATTGGGATTGTCGAGGCGCCGCGCGGCACCCTCACCCATCACTACTGGACCGACGAGCGCGGCGTCGTGACCCGGGCGAACCTCATCGTCGGCACCACTAATAACTATGCGTCGATCCAGATGTCCACGCACAAAGCCGCGACGAGCCTGATCAAAGAAGGGAAGGTGACCGAAGGTCTGCTCAACATGGTTGAGATGGCATTCCGTGCCTATGATCCCTGCTTCGGATGCGCAACCCATTCTTTGCCGGGCCAAATGCCATTGGAGATCATTATCACGGATTCCGCCGGCCAATTGCTCGAGGTGGTCAAGCAGTTTGTCGATTGATCACTTTCAAGTGGTTGGTGCACCAGTGCTATGGCAAGCTATCGCACTGGCGCATATCTCTTTACGATGAAGACAATTGTGGTTGGCCTTGGTAACCCTATTCTTGGCGATGATGGTGTCGGCTGGAAAGTCGCAGAGGCAGTCAGGCCAAGCCTATCATCCAGCTCATCTGTGGATGTGGAATGCCTGTCCCTGGGCGGCATCAGCCTGATGGAGCACTTAATCGGTTATCAATGCGCGATCCTGATCGACGCCTTCGCGCAGGAGGGACCGGTTGGCTCGATCCTCGTTCTTAAATTAAGCGAACTGCCAAATTACTCAGCATTCCATACGACCAGCGCCCATGACGCATCCTTACAGAATGCAATCAGGCTGGGACGGTCCTTGGGTGCCCAACTGCCTGAGGATATTACAATCGTGGGGATTGCCATTGGAAAGATTTATGACTTTAGTGAGGAACTCTCTCCCCCGGTTGCAAATGCCGTGCCGCAAGCGGCACAAGTTGTGCTCGACCTGCTGGCACAAAAAGTAATAAATCAATGAAGAAGAAAGTCATCCGCACGGGTGACTTTCTCCATCTTGGATGCCATCTCTAAAAGGATTACTGTAGAGGTGGATATGCATGAACTTTCACTCACCCGGAACATCCTTGGCACCGCATTGAAAAATGCCGGCGAGAAGCGCATCCTGCGTGTCAATCTGCTGATGGGTCCACTTTCAGATGAGCGCGAAGAATCGATCCGGTTTTACTGGAATGACCTGGCAAAGGGCACTCTGGCCAGGGATGCAGAACTATACTTCCAGCGCGTGCCTAGGGAAATGAAGTGTCTCGAGTGTGGCACCATTTTTCAGTTCGAGGAACAAACATCCATGTGCCCACATTGTTATAGTCACCGTTTGAGGTTGATGACCGGGGCCGACGTAAGGCTCGACAGTATTGATGTGGAATAAATCCATAGATCTTAAAGGTTTTGTCGGCGATTTAGCCGAGAGTACAGGGGAGCACTCGACCCAAACGTTCTCACAAAACCTTGAAGGTTTAAGTCGAACTGTATGGCAAAGCATATTTCTGTGACAGGCATTGTACAGGGCGTGGGGTTCCGGCCGTTTGTCTATGGACTTGCCACCGAGCTGGGTCTGCACGGCTGGGTGTGCAACACATCGGGAGGGGTGGAAATCCTCGTCGAAGGGCGAAGTGCAAATCTTGAGAAATTTATCCAGTCCCTGACCCAGAAAAGTCCAGCGCTCGCAAAGATCGATATGCTTCGAATAGAAGAAACCCCCGAACAATCATTCTCTTCCTTCGAGATCCGTGCCTCCGCCGCCATACAGGGCAATTACCAGCCCATTTCCGCAGACATGGCCATTTGTCCTGATTGCGAACGCGAGCTGTTCGACCCGGATGACCGGCGCTACCTGTATCCTTTTATCAACTGTACCAACTGTGGGCCGCGCTTCACGATCATCAAAGATATTCCGTATGACCGTCCAAACACAACCATGGCCGATTTCCCAATATGTGCCAAATGTCTTAGCGAATATAACGATCCACTCAATAGGCGGTTCCATGCGCAGCCAGTTGCCTGCCCGGAGTGCGGCCCTTTCGTGGAACTGCGCCAGACACGTTCCCAGGCCTCAAAGCCTGATTCCTTGATCTCGAGCATTGAGTGCCGGATCTTTGCGATTCTCAGAGCTCGCCGTCTCCTGCGGGAAGGGTACATTGTCGCGATCAAAGGGCTGGGCGGATTTCATCTCGCCTGCGATGCGTCCAATGCAGCGGCTGTAAAGGAACTCCGTCGCCGCAAGGGACGCTCGGGAAAACCCTTTGCGCTCATGGCGGCCAATATAAAGGTGATCGAGACGATCTGCGTGGTTTCCGATGAGGAACGTCAATTCTTGACGCGTCGCGAGAAACCGATCATCCTTCTTAAAAAAAGGACACCGGCCAACCTGCAGCCATTTAGAGTTTCGGAGGGGGTTGCTCCCTCTCTCGATACGCTTGGTATCATGCTACCTTATACACCTCTTCATCACCTGCTCCTGAACCAGACTGATCCTGTGCTGGCCTGCGAATCCACTCCGTCGATCCTGGTGATGACGAGCGGCAACTTTAGTGAAGAGCCGATTGTCACGGATAACGAAGAGGCGCTTCAAAAGCTTTCCGCTCTGGCAGATGCTTTCCTCCTGCATAATCGGGATATTTATGTCCGGTGCGATGATTCGGTGCTGCAGGTGGATGATCACGCGCCCGTATATCTGCGCCGATCGCGCGGTTATGCTCCCTATCCAATCCGGCTTCCTTCGGAATCGAAACCAATTCTGGCAGTCGGCGGCGAGCTCAAGAACACCTTCTGCCTTGCACGCGACCGTTATGCATTTTTGAGCCAGTACATGGGCGATATGGAAAATGCGCAGGCATGCGAGGCATTTGAACAGGATGTCCGGCACTTTTCCCGGCTCTTCCGCGTTCAGCCTGAGATCCTGGCACACGATCTTCATCCTGACTACTTCACGACACGATATGCAAAACGTTCAGGCACCCGGCAGATCGGAGTCCAGCATCATCACGCCCACATCAGCTCCTGCATGGCAGATAATGAGTTGGAGAACAGGCGGCTGATCGGACTCGCCTTCGATGGGACCGGATATGGGACCGACGGCGCGATCTGGGGCGGCGAAATCCTGCTCGCCTCTTACGAGCACTTCCAGCGGTTCGCGCACCTTGAATATCTGCCGCTCCCCGGCGGCGACTCTGCGATCCATCACCCCTGGCGGATCGCTGCAGGCTATGCCCACACTCTGGGCCTTGAAGTGGATGACCTGCCGTTCCTGCAAGGCGTCGATAAGCCAGACATCCGGATTGTCAGGCAGCAGGCTGACAAAAGACTGAACGCGCCGCCCACTTCATCGATGGGTCGGCTCTTCGACGCGGTTGCCAGCCTGATCGGGATCCGGAACGATGTCACGTATGAAGCCCAGGCCGCGATTGAATTGGAGGTGCTGTCGAATCCATTTCTTTCGCAAGCAAAGGTGTATCCTTGGAG
The DNA here is from genome assembly GCA_035708785.1 of Anaerolineales bacterium. GTDB lineage: Bacteria > Chloroflexota > Anaerolineae > Anaerolineales > Villigracilaceae > Defluviilinea. The sequence continues at coordinate 5,311 of DASTFG010000524.1, read as the reverse complement.
TCTCGAAGAAACCACTGACGGTTTCGTGATTGGGCTCAGAGATCTGTTGCATTCTGTCATCAGCGATGCACGCCGGGAGCTCTCCCCGGGCCTGGTCGGAGCAAACTTTCATAAGACGTTGGCACAGGTCTCTATTGAGATTTGCATGCTTGCGCGCGATAAGACTGGCTTGAATGAAGTTGCTTTGTCCGGTGGTGTCTGGCAAAATCAGATCCTGCTTCATCTGGTTCGGGATGGATTGAAGAACCATGGCTTCAGTGTCTTCTTCCATAGGGGAACGCCAGCAAACGACAGCGGGCTGGCGTTGGGTCAGGCTGTTATCGCGAATGCCATTGCGAGTTCCCGCGATTGAGTATGGACCTGTGAAAGGTGAGTTTTATGTGCCTCGGCATTCCCGGAAAGATCATTGAAATCTACCAAAAGGATTTTCTGCGCATGGCAAAGATCGACTTCGGCGGAATCTTCAAGGAGGTTTGTCTTGCCTATACTCCTGAAGCCAGCGTGGGAGACTATGCATTGATTCACGTTGGTTTTGCGATCAGCCTGATGGAGGCAGAAGAGGCGCGGGAGACCTTGAAGCTGATCAAAGAAGTGGCTGAATTCGAGAATGAAATACCTTGACGAATACCGTGACCCTGCGAAGGTCAAATCACTTCTGGACAAGATTCAATCCATCATAACCCGGCACTGGGTCATCATGGAAATCTGTGGTGGGCAAACACATGCGTTTTTACAGCATGGTCTGGATGCAATGCTTCCTTCCCAGGTCGAACTTGTACATGGACCCGGCTGTCCGGTCTGTGTAACACCGCTCGAGCAAATCGACCGCGCCATATCAATCGCTTCACGACCTGATGTCATCTTTACTTCGTATGGCGACATGTTGCGCGTACCTGGATCGACAAAGAACCTGTTTGGCGTCCGTGCGCAGGGAGGGGAGGTAAGGGTAGTCTATTCGCCACTGGAAGCAGTTCAGATTGCCGAGGCGAATCCGGCAAAACAAATCGTCTTTTTCGCAATCGGTTTTGAAACGACGGCGCCCGCCAATGCGATGGCTGTCTTGCAGGCCAGAAAGAAAAACATCAAGAACTTTTCTGTGCTGGTATCGCATGTCCGTGTGCCGCCTGCCATGGAGGCGATTTTCAGAGCAAAGGCAAACCGTGTGCAAGCATTTCTCGCGGCCGGGCACGTCTGCGCGATCATGGGGTTTCATGAATATCCGCCGCTTGCCGAGAAATATCATGTGCCGGTTGTGGTCACCGGCTTTGAGCCGGTCGATCTGCTGAACGGTCTGCTCGCTGCCGTGAAACAGCTCGAGAGCGGCCGCGCGGTGGCAGAGAATCAGTACCAGCGTGCTGTCAGGTTCGAGGGGAACGAATCAGCACAACGGGCGATCAGAACCGTTTTTCAGTCTGTGGATCGGAAATGGCGCGGCATCGGAATCATCCCTCAAAGCGGATGGGGCTTGCGACCAGAGTTCGCCGAGTTCGACGCGGAAAAGCGATTCGACCTGCACAAGATCCTCAGCGAAGAGTCACCCTTGTGTATTGCAGGTGAAATTCTCCAGGGCCTGAAAAAGCCGCTGCAATGTGCTGCATTTGGCAAGGAATGTACACCACAAATGCCGCTCGGTGCGCCAATGGTTTCCGCCGAAGGGGCATGCGCGGCATATCATACATATCACCGGGATGTGGTTTATGAGCGAGTTTGACCTCGAAGGCTATACCTGCCCGCTGCCATACCGCCCGACGGATAGGGTGGTCCTGGGCCACGGCTCCGGCGGGACGTTGAGCGATGATCTGCTTCACCGGCTCTTTCTCCCCGGATTGGGAACCGCCGCGCCGCGCTCCCTGGATGACGCCGCCGTGCTGTCAATGGACGGTCAGCAATATGCAATCACAACGGATTCTCATGTTGTTTCACCACTGTTTTTTCCAGGCGGGGATATCGGACGATTGGCAATCTGTGGGACGGTGAATGATCTCGCGATGGTGGGCGCCATACCGCTCAGTTTGACCTGCGGGTTTGTAATCGAGGAAGGTCTTTCATTCGATGTGTTGCAGAGCGTGGTGAAATCCATGCAGGAGGCGGCGCAGGAGGCGGGTGTATATATTGCCGCCGGAGATACCAAAGTTGTTCAGAAAGGCGGAGTGGATAAATTATTCATCAATACATCCGGGATCGGAAAGATCGCGGACGGAATCAACATATCCGGAGCGAAGGCAACAGAAGGCGATGTAATCCTGGTCTCGGGCACCATTGGCGATCATGGCATTGCAGTGTTATCGGCACGCGAAGGCCTGGGCTTTGAGACAACCCTTGAAAGTGACGTCGCGCCGCTCAATCATCTCGTACAGACGATGATACAAGCGGGCGAGATTCATGTTTTGCGCGACCCCACGCGTGGAGGTCTCGCCACCTCACTGGTTGAAATTGCCGAGCAATCAAATGTGACGATTGAAATCGATGAACAGGCCCTGCCATTCAAACCCGCGGTGAAAGCCGCATGCGAGATGCTGGGATTCGACCCACTTTATATTGCCAATGAAGGGAAACTGGTAGCTTTCGTAAAAGAAAGTGATGCTGTAAAGATTCTCGAAATGATGAGGAAAACAAATCATGGCCGGGAAGCCGCCATCATTGGAGGAGTGATCGGAAGCGGGAGATCGCAGGTCAGACTGAAAACTATCATTGGGGGAACGCGCCTCGTGGATATGCTCCCCGGTGAAATGCTGCCAAGGATCTGTTAGACTACTTCAGGCTCAGTTTCATCCCTACATGTGAGGCTTCGAATCCCAGTCCCTCGTAGAAGCGGTGCGCGTCTTCGCGAGACCGGTGAGTGGTCAGTTGAACGAGATGCGCGCCGCGGGTCGCGGCGCGTCGAATCGTCCATTTGATCATTGCCTGTCCAATTCCTTGATTTCGATGTCTTTTGTCTACGCGCACCGATTCGATCTGGGCGCGCAGTCCGCCCTGAAAGCTGATGGAGGGGAGAAACATGAGATGCAGTGTCCCAACGACCTCCCTACCTGTTTCAGCAACGATCAATTCATGGCTGGGATCTCCATCGATCTGCTCGAAGGCGGTGTAGTAGGATTCGGGCAGAGGGTCTTCATATCGTTCGCGTTGGTGGCCCAGATCGTCCTCCGCAAGCATACGAACAATGGAGGGAAGGTCGTTCCGTGCAGCAAGGCGGAAACCGACTTCTTTTTCGTTCATTCACTTGCTTTTTGTTTTGTCAGATCGATATATTGTGGATTCCGGCGAATGTAGGCGGCGACATAGGGGCACATTGGGATCACCCGCAGCGAATTCTCTTTGGCATACTTCAGAGCAACTTCGACCAGCTTTCCCGCCACTCCCTGTCCTCGATGTTCAGGGTATACACCGACGTGCGTCATGACAATCGTATCTTCGTCCAGAAGATAATCCAGTTTCGAGAGCCGGTTATCGATCCAGGTCTCAAAGCGATTCTTAGCCGGGACGTGGATTACTTCAAGGCTTTCAAGATTAATTTCCACAACAACTCCTTATCTACGTTCCTTTGCACGCGCAAACACAGCCACAAATTCCATGATGATTTTCAGCGCCGCGAAGACGGTCGCTTCGGACGGATCGATCGGCGGCGCGACTTCGACGACATCCAGACCGACCAGCGGCAGCCCACGCAGGGATTTGATAAGTGTAATCACCTCACGGACAGTCAGGCCTCCTGAGTCCGGGATGCCTGTGCCGGGCGCAAACGCCGGATCGAGACAGTCGATATCCAGCGAAATATGGACAGCATCGCAGTCGCTTAACTTACTATATATTCGCGATGCGATGCTTTTCATGCCTCGTTCTGCAATTTCTGTAGCCGTATAAACGTTGAGGCCGCCGTTTTCGATCAAGTCGATCTCCTGCTCCTCCCACGAGCGGACACCGACAAGGCAAACTTCCCGAGGCTCGATCCCAAACTCGAGCGCACGGCGCAAGACACAGGCATGCGAGAGTCTGGAACCTGTAAAAACATCGCATAGATCGGGATGAGCGTCCACCCATAGCACGCCGAGACGCTGGTCCCGGTACCGCTCACGCTGGGCCTGAAAAACGGGAATGCTGATCGAATGGTCACCCCCCAGCACAATCGGGATATTGGGAAGCGTAGCCACTTTTTCACGGACCCCATCAAAATCTGCCTCCTGATTGGCAACCTGAACATCACCCAGGTCGCAGATGCGCATGCCGCCCAGTCTAGTGCGGTCCTCGCTGAACGGCGTCAAATGCGTGGACCAGAACCGAATCCGCTCGGGGGCAAGGGCTGCGCCCTTGCGCGCGCATGCCGCGCCATCATAGGGAACGCCAATGACCGTGAAATCGGCTTCGGCAGGAGAAAGCTCAGGGCGGTGCAGGTCAGCCCACAGCCCATGCGTTGAGGCAGGATCCATGCGTGCTCCTTTTCCACGATTGTATCGTTAAATAAAAAACGGACAGCGATCCCATCACTGTCCGTAGATTGGCTGGAACGAACTATTTTGAATTGATAAAGGCGATCAAGGCCTCGATCTCTACCTGGGTCAGGCCCAGGTTGGGCATCTGCGTATCGGACTTGACCGACGTCGGATCTTTCAACCTCATAAACAGCGCCTCTGGGCTGGCCGAGAAATTCGAGAGATCGGTGCCGATAGGAACAGTGATTGATCCCTTCATACTACGTGGAATTTTGGTGTTCGCGTGACAAGTGACACAGCCTTTGGCGATGAATAGCTGGCGACCCATTTCAGCCTGAGAAAGTGTTGAGTGTACGGGCGCCTCAGGTAATGACTTGCGCGGCGCTTCAAGGCCTGAGGCTGTGCCCGCGCCTGTCAAAAACATGCCGAATCCCACCAACAGGCAGAACGCGGTCAAAGCTACGGCCAGACGGCTCCTAAAGCGGAAGGCCAGTACCAAGCCGATCAGACCGATCCCCAAGGCCAGCGCGCGGACAATCAATAAGGGTGAGCTGCTTGGAGCTTCCGGTTCCGCTCTCACGGCCTTGCTTGCAGATCCAAGGGTTGGGGCGGCAACCGTCAGCAAAGGCATGGGCTGGTCCATGGTGAACGCCTGGATGGACCAGCTCCAGTCCCCCTCTTTCGGGAATGTGAGCGTCGCCGTGTAATGTCCCGGCTTTCCCTCTGGTTTTGCGTTTACCGCGAAATGTTCATCCTTGTATAACGTAGCGGTGATCGTGGGAGTGAGGCCAGCCATTGGTGTTTGGCCGTGCTGCAGCACGGTGAAACCAACCGTGAGTGGTTCACCAGCCACAACGCCAGTCGGTAATTCATCCAATGTA
>DASTFG010000523.1:0-3417 GCA_035708785.1 Anaerolineales bacterium | reverse complement strand
AGGACGAAGTAGAGGTGCTTGATCCAGCCCGGCACGTCCGCGGCGAAGAACGCAACCGTATACAGGATGAGATAGACCAGCTCGAACACCAGATACCGGCCCAGGAGCGGCCGGTTCTCTTCGATGGCCAGCGTACGGAAGACCACCGCGAAGAAGATCAGGTACACCACCACGAGGCCAAGCCGAGTGGGCCTGAGCGCCGTCTCCCGGGCATGAGAGGAATCTGACAACATCGTGCCCTCAGCCTGAAGGATCCGGGCTGACCCAACCTTTCCTGATGGCGTAGATGGCCAGCCGGGTGCGGTCTTCGAGGTCCAGCTTGCCCAGGATGTTGCTGACATGGGTCTTCACCGTTTTTTCGCTGATCACCAGCTCCCTGGCGATCTCCTGGTTGCTGCGGCCCTGCGCCACCAACCGGACGACGTCAAGCTCCCTTTCCGTGAGGCCCTCGGCTCGATCTTCGCGCGGGGAGGCTGATTGTTGGGCGACCTGCTCCATCAATTTCCGGGCAATGTCGGGATGCAGGCGCGCTTCCCCCCGGTACGCGGCCCGGATGGCCTCCACCAGGTCGTCCGGGGAGACGTCTTTCAGGAGGTAGCCCGAGGCGCCCGCCTGGATCGCGGGAAAGACCTTGTCATCCTCCGTGAAACTGGTCAGCGCGATCACCTTTACGCCGGGGCACAGCGACCGGACCTGGCGGGTGGCCGAGATCCCATCCAGGCGGGGCATGACGAGATCCATCAGGACGACGTTCGGCTCGAGCTGCCGGACCATTTCCACGGCCGTCTGTCCATCCTCGGCCTCGCCGACCACAACGACATCCTCCTGCAGCTCCAAAAAGGTGCGCAGCCCCTGCCGGACGACCCGATGGTCGTCCACGATCAGAACCCTGATCTTTTCATTGGAGTCCATCATCCCTGCCTCACTTCCTGCGGCAATTTTTCCACCCGGACGTATGTGCCGGCGCCCGGGCTTGTCCTGATCTGCACAGCCCAGCCGATCTCCGAAGCCCGCTCGCTCATGCTGAGCAGGCCCACCCTCCCCGTGCGCCCCGCCTGCTGCAGCTCGAAGCCCTGCCCCCAATCCTCGACCTCGATCCAGAATGGTTCACATAAATGAAGCCTGACCTGTGCGTTGGCTGCCTGCGCGTGCTTGACGACGTTGTTGAGCGCCTCCCGGACGATGTGAAAGAGGCCCTGCTCCTCGGCGGGGGTTAATGTCTCCTCGCCCTGCACTTCGAGAGAGACGGACAGGTTCTCAGAGAAACGGCCCTCGCCCAGGTATCTTCCAAGCCTCGCTGCCAGCCCATTTCTGGTTGTTTCCTCCGCCTTCAGTTCCGTAATCAACACCTGCATTTCGGCAAGCGCATTTCGAGCCAGCTGGCTTCATCGCTCCAATTGGGCCTCGGCCCGGTCAGAATTACGTTCGAGCAGCAGGGATGCCGATTGCGTCGCCAGCGTCATACTGAAGACCGTCTGGGTCACAGAATCGTGCAGGTCGCGCGCCAGCCGGTTGCGCTCACGGGCAACGGCCAGCTGCTCGAGCTGGGTCGAATAGGTCTGCAGCTTCCGGTTTGCCTGATCGAGTTCATTCGCCAGCGCCTGGTTTTGCGCCTGCGCCTCCTGGGCGCGGCGGGTCGCCCGTGTATACGCGCCAAAGAATGCGATCCCCGCCGTATTGATCAGGACAAGCGCAATGGTCTGCGACCCGTAGACTCCGGCCAGCAGCAGCGCTATGCCCAGGGCCCAGATGAGGATCCATACCACGCCCACGCTTGTATTTTGACGCAGCATGACCTGCATGCTCAGGATGGCAAAGAGAGCGGCAAAGAAATCCGGGTAGGCCGGCGCGCGCAGAAGGAAAAAGACTACCAGAGTCTGGATGACAAGATAGAGCGGGAAGTAGCCTGACCAGCGCCCGGTGATCCCGGGTTCGCTGATGAATAAAATCAACCAGGCCAGGAGCATGCCCAGCACCCGGATGAGAGCCGGATCGTCCCGGTAGATGAGGATCGAGCGCAGGAACACCGCCCCAAAATAGAAGCCGGCAGCCATGTAAAAGATCCATTGAAATGACCGGCTCGCGGACAACTCCTGGTTGCCTCCGACGGGCAGACGGGTCCCTTCCCCCGTGAACGCGTGGGTCTCGTTCATCTGATTTGCCCTCCCGGCAAAGTTTGCTGCCTGCCAATACTCAGTACTTCACGAAAGTTGAAAGAATATTCTCCCAATGATTTCGTGATCTACTGATACTATATGCCAAAGGCGCTCGAAAATCAATCGGCAATCATCACTTCCGCTGACGTATAATTGTCACTATGCTTCAGCCGTCCTCGCTGGTTCTCGTCTGTCTCATCCCCTCGCCGCGGGACCTCGAGATCGCGCGGCTCCTGGGGTGGTACCGCATCCCGCTCCGCACGGCGCCAAAGGTGGTCGCGGTGGACTATCTGGCTTTTTACCAGCCCTCGTCCTTCGGCGAGCGCGGGGGAAAGATCGAATATATCGCCGAGGTGCGCGGACATGAGCTGACGACGCGTGGGGAACTGCTTAAAGATGAAGCGGACCATCCGCGTGCGAGGGAAGAGTATTACAAGATCCAGATCGGGGGGTTGGAGAAATTAAAGGAAGCGATCGCCGCAGATAAGTGGAAGAGGATCACATTCTTATACACCACCGGTGAATACCTGCTCAAAGCAAAAACGCTCAATGACCTGGTCGTCGATGGCGACGAGCGGCATTTGCTCTGGCGTTCACTGCGCGAGCGAGCGGAGAACGAGCAGCTCTACAAGACGGATCTGCCGGAGGCCGATATTCCGCCGGATGTGCTGATCGCGTTGTTGGGAATCAAGGAAGCGGGAGAGCCGTACGAGCCAGAGGTGCCAAAGGAGGATGAATGGTAACCAGAGAGGTAAAGCCTGAGAAGGGTTTTCGTAAGTTACTTGTATGGCAAAAGGCACATCAGTGGGTACTATTGATCTATAAGTTGACGGAGAAATTTCCAAAACAGGAAATGTTTGGGTTAGTAAGTCAGATGCGGCGTGCGGCTGTATCCGTTGCAGCCAACATGGCCGAAGGTTATGCAGCGGGTGGAAAAGGTCAATTTGGAAGATATCTTGACATCGCGCAGGGTTCACTGGCTGAAGTCGAATATTATCTAATTCTTGCACTTGATCTCAAGTACATCGCGCAAGCTGAATATGAACAGGCCGAATCACTACGCGCTGAGACCGGCTTCTTACTTCATCGCCTGATTGCATCTCTTAAACGAAAATAAAACCTTTGACCCTTTGGTACTTTTGGAACTTGCTATGACGACTATCATAAAAAACGGCACCCTGATCACCGCCTCACAGACCTATCAGGCAGATGTTCTGATCGATGGGGAGACGATCTCCCGGATTGGGGAGAATTTGGATCA
>DASTFG010000522.1:0-3942 GCA_035708785.1 Anaerolineales bacterium | reverse complement strand
GGCCTGGGAATCGGGGAAACGAAGGAAGTTCTCTTCAGCGGTTATACAAATCCGGTGGCGGCTGTCGTTGATCCGTCCGGCGCGATTGCGGAGAGTAACGAGAACAATAACTCGCGTTCTGAAACGCTCCCGGTGCCGACCCCGCCTCTGCCCTGTCCAACTCCCACCTTTACCCCTGCTCCGGTCACGCTGACCGGACCTTACGCAGTGGTGAGGGTCGCCCTGAATGATGTCTTGAATATCCGCGCCGGGGCAGGAATCGGCCATCCCGTGGTCGGGTCTTTCCCTCCGAATGCACTCAATGTCATGAGAACGGGACCGGTCCAGATGGTAGATGGGAGCACATGGGTGGAAGTCCAGCGGCCGGATGGCGGGACGGGCTGGGTCAATTCATTCTACCTGACAGAATTCATCCCACACGATGCGTTCTGTGCCGACCCGCGTATCCCGGCGCTGATCGAACAGTTGAAAGGCAGCATGAACCAGTCGAACGGCGATACGTTTGCCTCTCTGGCAAGCCCGGCACATGGAATTGATGTGCGCCTGTCGGCATACCAGCCGGCGATTAATTTCAGCCCCGACCGCGCCCGGAATGCTTTCGCCAGCACGGAAGTCTACAACTGGGGCACAGGCCCAAGTGCTGAACCTGATTTTGGCACGTTCACGCAAATCATCCAGCCTAAACTACTGGAAGTATTGAACGCGCCGAATAGGGAAACGTATTGCGACGATCTGACGAAGGTGTTCCCACTCGAAAACCCGTGGCCCTACCCAAACATCCGCTTCTACAACCTCTACAAACCCGGCACACCGGGCACTGAGCTGGATTTCCGCACATGGCTAATTGGATTTGAATATATCAATAACCAGCCCTACGTGTATGGAATGGTAAATATCATCTGGGGGCCTTGATACCCAACTGATTCAAAATCAATGAGCGGGTCAAAAACCCGCTCATTCAACATTCTGTTATGTTGCACTCTTCATGAATTTTGCCAGGTCCGATTTCAGCTTCCTGAGCGAGGGCATGTGAATATACATCATATGCCCCGCTTCGTAGTATCCCATGCTGACGTTCTGCTGCAGATTCTGGTTCAGGCCGAGATGATTGAACGTATACTCCGTCGCGTAGTACGGCGTGCCGAGATCATAATACCCGTTCGCGACGAAGACCTTCAGATGCGGGTTGTACGTCATTGCCTTGCGCATGGTCTCGGCGACGTTGACATACTGGTTCTCGAACACCGAATATGACCACGGCGAGACTCTCCTGCTCAAAATTTCGTAAGGCAGATCGGATTCGAATTTCAACTCGGCACGAACATAATCGTAGAACCCGGCAGTATAGGGACCCATCACATTCGTGAGGAGCGGATCATACTCCGCCCTTTCGGTCACACCCAGGCGGTCGATTCCCAGAAAGCGGCTGTCGAGCCGCCCGACCGTGCGGCCGCTCTCCCGCAAAAGCTCCTTGAAGAAATGCTGGTCGATGATCCGCAAGTTTGTGCGCTCGATGAAGTCCCTGGAAAGGCCGGTGAAACGCGCCAGTTCCTGGACGATATGCAGCCGTTCCTCCGCCGGGAGCAAATCCCCCTTCATCAATGCGGATGCATAGGCACCACTCGCAAACTCCTCGGCCTCCTGCAGAAACTTCTTGAGCGGCTGGCCCACGCCGGCTTTCTTGTGATACCAGGCGGTCGCGGCATAGCCCGGCAGGAATAGAATGAAAGGCAATTCATTGTTCGTATTAAAACGGACCGTGGTGAAATCCAATACTGCCGAGACCAGCATCAAGCCGTTGAGATACAGCCCGTGCCGCTCCTGCAAATACCCCGAGAGACCTGCGGCCCGGGTCGTGCCATAGCTTTCGCCGATCAAGAACTTTGGCGAAAGCCAGCGGTTGTAACGGGTTGTATACAGGCGGATGAAGTCGCCGACCGACTCGATATCCTTGCGGAACTCATGCCACTCCTTCGGCTTTTGCCCATCCACGGGGCGGCTGTAGCCGGTGCTGACGGGATCGATGAAAATAAGATCGGTCTCATCAAGGAGGGAATACTGGTTATCGACCAGCCTGAACGGCGGCGGAGGCAGTTCCCCTTCATCGGTCAGCACGACGCGGCGCGGACCCAGCACGCCCAGATGCAGCCACACGGATGACGAGCCGGGCCCCCCGTTGAACGAAAACGTGAGCGGGCGTTTGCGAAGTGCCGGTGCTCTTTCAGAATCCTTGGTATACGCGATGAAGAAGATCTGGACGCGCGGCTTCTCGCCCTCCGATTCTTTCTCACGATCAGCAGTTTCCTCCTTAAGGACGATTGTCCCCGCTGTGACCGTGTACTTGACCTCCTTTCCACCGACCCGTATCCGGTGCCTGGTCACGACCAGGTTGTCTTTTGGCAAGGGTTTTTCTTCTTCTTTTTTCTCTTGCTTCTCTTCGGGCTGCTTCTCGTCTTTGTCTGGCATGAGCGTCTCACTCCTTTGCATGGATATTGATCGTTCGATGCTATACCGTCTTTTGCGACAAGTCATTCTACTTGGAAATCCTGCTTTAGAAAGGCTTGAACACCATTAACCACAGCACAATCATCGGAATCACATACCCCACGATGACCATTTCGTTGACATTCAATCTCCGGATGTGCGCGACCACTTCCTCCTGGCTGGCAGGTTCCTCTGCCGGGAATTGCTTCCCGCCGATCCTATATGGCAAACCGACCATTCTCCGCAAATGTGTGTAGCGCTTATCGTTCATAAAGACCATATATAAAAAGACGACGATCATCAGGATAATGGAGGCCCAGATCCAGCCCCTGTTCCAGATCCTGAGGATGAACGGCATGATCAGGCCCGAAATTCCCATCACCATAAAGGCAATGAACATCGTCACCATGCTGGACATGGAGAGATCCAGCAGCGCACGAATGCGGGCCAAATCGGTCTCCTTCCGGAGCTGGAAGGCCATGACGATGGAAGTCCCATGTGCAAGGAAAAATGTGATGGCTCCCAATATATGCAGAAAGATCAACCAGGGAATCAAGGCAAGCATCGCATCCTCCAGTGGTTAAGCTCAGGGCATTATATGCCAAAGATTTTAGGGTTTCAATCGCCAGATGACATGCGAATGATCAAGCACATTATCTCGTACGCCTGGAGATCGCTTCGATCCGATCAAGCGGCAGAGCATCCACTTTTCTTCCCCGATATCCTGCCATTGTCTCTGCCATCCACAGGGAATTATAAATCGCTTCCTCCGTCACTTCGATGGCCGCCTGGAACAGCGGGGCCATCGAATCATTCGGCACTTCGGGATATGCCCAGACTTTCGACCTTCTCTCTTCGGTCCGGCGCACCTCTTCTGCCGTGGAAAAAGCGATGACATAATCGCCCGATCCGTTGCTCATGGACGCGCCGGTGCGCGCCAGGCCCGCCAGGCCGCGTTTGGCAAGTCGCTTGAGGTTACGGTCGGAAAGCGGCGCATCTGTGGCAAGGACGATCATGATCGAGCCATCGGCCGCGTGATCATCGAGGTATTCTTTCAAATCATGTTGACCGAGCCGTTTGCCGACAGGAATCCCATCTACTTGCAGGACACCGCCAAAATTCGTCTGCACGAGCGCAGCGAGGGTATATCCGCCAAGCGCCTCCGGCAGGACGCGGGAGCTTGTGCCGATGCCTCCCTTCCAGCCAAAACAGACTGTCCCCGTCCCCGCGCCGACACACCCCTCCATGACCGGACCAGACGAGACCTGATCGATGGCGCTCACAACATGCGCTTCCGTAACCGCCATTCTGGGGATATTGTTCAAATACCCATCGTTGGTTTCGCCAACGACCGGATTCACACTCTGTACTTCTTCATTGCCGTTTTGGGCCAGCGTCCAATCGATGATGGCTTGGGCGGCGCGCGGGACCGACAATGTATTTGTCAGCACGATCGGC